>DATNMT010000469.1:0-8780 GCA_035602495.1 Bradyrhizobium sp. | reverse complement strand
ATGGGACTCGATAATCCTGCGACTGATGGAGAGCCCCATGCCGGTGCCTTGCGATTTCGTGGTGAAGAATGCATCGAATATGCGCTCGCTTTCGTCGACGGGAAGCCCGACGCCCGAATCACTCACCAAAATCAGCGACTGACCATCCTCGGTCCTCTTCGATGCGACGGTCAGTTCGCCACCCGTGTCTTGCATCGCTTCGATGCCGTTGAGCATGAGGTTCATCAAAACTTGCTGCAGTTGGACGCGATCTGCTGTCGTCGCCGGAAGCTCCGGATCGAGATCGGTGCGGATTGAAACGGCGTTTCGATTCGCCGTATCGCCCAGCACAACCCTCATCTCTCGAACGATTTCGTTGAGGTCGACCAATTCCCGCTCCGGCGTGCCTCGCCTGTAGAGTGAGCTAACGCGGTCGATGATGCCGCCGGCGCGCGTCGCGGCCGCGACAATTGCCGAGGCAGCCTCCAATGCTTCCGTCACGTCGGGCGCGTCACGTCGGAGCCATTGCGTGCAGCTCTGGGCGTGGATGACCGCAGCAGCAATCGGCTGCTTGATTTCGTGAGCCAGCGAGGCTGCAAGCTCTCCCATCATGCTGACGCGATTCAAATACGCGAGATCCGTCTCGAGCTGGCGCAATCTTTCGCGCTCTTCTTCGGCGCGCTTGCGCTCGGTGATATCCATTACCGCGCCGACGAACACGAAATTCTCCGGATCTTCGCCGGTTGAGGGAGGAGCCACGACTCGAACGTATTTGACCGAGCCATCGGCCATCAGCAGGCGATGCTCGGCAATGTACTCGCTCCTCTCGATTGAGGCGCGGTCGATGATTTGCTGCAGACGCATCCTGTCGTCCGGATGAGTTCGGTCAAGCACCAGCTGAACGGTCGGCTCTATCGTAGGCTCGCATTCGAATATCCGGTAAGTCTCATCGGACCAGTAGATTTTCCCGCTCGCCGGGTCCCAGCCGAAGCTCCCGGTGCGGCTCAGTCGCTGCGCCTCCGCCAGATACGTCTCACTGCGGCGAAACGCCTCCTCGGCCTTCTTGCGTTCGGCGCGTTCTCGGGCTTCGCGCAGCGCGCGTTGCACGGAGGGCACGAGCCTCGACAGTCGCGACTTCACAACATAATCCGTGGCCCCGATTTTGACCGCCTCGATCGCCACTTCTTCGCCGAGCGACCCGGAAACGAAGATGAAGGGCAGATCGGCGCGGGCATCGAGCGCAAGCTTCAATGCGGAAAGGCCGTCGAAGGAAGGAAGTTTGTAATCCGCGAGAATGAGGTTGATTCCGTCGTTCTCGAGACCGGCGACGAACTCGTCGCGTGTCTGAACGCGGATTACTTCACAGACGAAATGATCGGCCTCAAGGAGCTCCTGAATGAGCTCCGCGTCATGGCTGTTATCCTCCAGCAACAGAATCCGCAGAGGAGATTTCACTTCTGCACGCTGCCCGGCGGCGGCTCGTTGATGACCGCCCAGAACACGCCGAGCTCCTTCACCGCGTTGACAAACTCGTGAAAATCGACCGGCTTCACGACGTAGGCGTTCACCCCGAGGCTGTAGCTTCTCACCATGTCTTTTTCCTCGTTGGATGACGTCAGCACCACCACCGGCATCATCTTCAGGCGCTCGTCGGACTTGATTTGCTGCAAGACCTCCAATCCACTGACCTTCGGCAGTTTTAGATCGAGCAGCATGACAGCGGGATTCCCGGTGGAACGCGTGCTGAATTCCCCCCGGCAGTAGAGGTAATCCAGGGCCTGTTGGCCGTCACGGGTAACCACCACCTCGTTCGCCAGGTTATAGTCGGTGAGTGCCGTCAGGGTCAGCTCGACGTCGTTCGGGTCGTCCTCGACGATCAAAATGCGTCCTAGTGCGGTCATGGAGCGTTCGCCGTCCTTTCCCCTGGATATTGATCTTTCGGAAGCGAGAAGTAGAAGGCCGCGCCTTGATCTACCGCTCCTTCGCCCCGGACCTGCCCGCCGTGGCGGTGGATGATGCGTTGCACGGTGGCCAGTCCTATTCCGGTGCCTTCAAACTGTTCAGGCAGATGCAGGCGTTGAAAGACGCCGAACAGCTTGTTTACATACTGCATGTCAAAGCCGGCGCCGTTGTCTCTCACGAACACCTCGACTTCTTTTTCATTGCGGTCGATACAGCCGATCTCGATTTCGGCCGGCCCTCGCATGCGAGTGAATTTGACCGCGTTCGAAACAAGGTTGACAACGACCAGTCTCAGCATGGAACGGTCTCCGTAACAGACCGGAAGCGGGCCGATCTTCCAGGCGATGTCCCGATCCTTCGTGTCCTGCCGGATTTCCGCGACCACCTCCTTGACGAGCTGGTCCAGGTCCACCTTCGTCTTTCTGGTCTCGGCCCGCCCGATCCTGGAAAACGCCAACAGGTCGTCGATCAGGCTGCCCATTCTTTTTGCCGAGTCGAGGATCGTCTTGATGAACCGCTGACTCTTCTCGTCGAGCAGCGAGGCGGCCTGCCGCTGCAGCAGCTCCGAGTAGCCGACCATATGGCGAAGCGGCGCCCGCAGGTCGTGGGAGACGGAGTAGGCAAACGACTCCAATTCCTTGTTGCTCGCCTCCAGCTCCACCGCCCGCCTGCCGAGTTCCCGATTGAGTTTGCGAATTTCGTCCTCGCGCTGTCTGCGCTGCTCCACCTCCGCCTGCAGGTGGTCGCGGGTTTGACGAAGGTTATCCTCGATCCGGCGCCGGACCGCGCTGAACGATGCAACAATGGCCGCCCATGCCAGGAAGATCAAGAAGTACGGCAGGTCCCTGACGGAAATGTCGAAGGAGTAAAGCGGCTCGATAAAGAGATAGTCGAAACTGGCCGAAGACAACAGAACGGCCAGCACGGAAGGCCCGACTCCTGCGTACCAGGTGGTGAAGGCGATGGCGATGGTAAGAACCGGCAGCTCTACTTCGCGGAACTGATAATGTTGCAATGCGAACGCCACCCCGAGCGCGACCGCGACGGAAACGACCGAAAAGCCGTAGCGCAGGATCGGTGAGTGGATTCTTTGAAATTCCTGGTTCCAGTACGTCAGGCTGCGCATCCTTCCGACGTGGGGGGATCCATCCGCAAGCTCGGTCATTATGACACCTTGCTTGCGATAGCTCTGCCGGCAGCGGCCGCGACGCGGCGGCCAACCGTTGTGAGAATGCAATTGTGGTCAAGACCCCGCGGACTTTTACCTATTCCACGGCAGCCCCGGCAAAGGACCATCGCAGCGTCCTCATGAAGGGCATAGACCGACGGTTGCATCCGAGGATCCTTCGCTTCAGCAGCCGCTTTATTGCCGGCATCGACTCCGATCGCCGCCATGGCAGGTGCCTACAGCGTCAGGGGTCCCGACCCGCAGCAGCCCCGCAAGCGACGGCTGGTCGCAATCATCGGCGCGTATTCTTCGACGGGTTTACCCTATCGGATTTGCGCTCCGCCCGCCACTCGAAATCGGGCTGATATCGCGCGCGCAACGAGGGCTGCGCCCTCGATCAGCGCCGGTCCGTCGGTTCGGCCTGCCGGCGTCAGATCTGGTCCGCCGGCTAACCCCCTTTGACCGCGCCGGCGGTCAACCCCGCCACGATCTGGCGTTGCGCGAACACCGTCAGCAGCAGCACCGGTAGCGTGACGATCAGCGCGGCGGCGGCGAGCGGGCCCCAGCTCAACTGGTCGAACGAGATCATGTTGTAGACCGCGACCGGCAGCGTGCGGGTCTCGCGCCCGGCCAGCACGATGCCGAAGACAAAATTATTCCAGGAGAAGATCACCGCCAGGATGAAGGCGACCGCGATGCCGGGCCGCGCGATCGGCAGCGCGACATAACGAAACACCTGCCAGCGGGTGGCGCCGTCGATCAGCGCCGACTCCTCGAGCTCCATCGGCGTGGTCTCGAAATAGCCGATCATGATCCAGATCACGATCGGCACGGTCACCACCAGATGAATGATGATCTGCGGCCACAGCGTGCCGAGCAGGCCGAGCCACTGGAACAGCAGGAACAGCGGAATCAGGTAGGACAGCCCGGGCGTGATGCGCGCGATCAGGACCACCACTGCCGCCTTGTGTGCGCGCATCCGGGCCAGCCCATAGCCCGCGGGCACGCCGACCAGCAGCGCGAAGGCGGTCGCGGCGCCGGTGACGATCAGGCTGTTGGCAAAATAGGTCGTGAAGCGATTGGAGCCGAACACGGCGGCATAATTGCCCCAGTTGAAATGCTCGGGGATGAACACCGGCGGATAGGAGGCGTTGTCGACCTCGAATTTTATCGACAGCGACAGCATCCAGAGGAAGAACAGCGCCGCCGGCGACACGATGACCAGCAGCGCGAAGCCAAGGCCGATGTTGCCGAGCATCTGCCGGAATCGGTTCACGCCACGCCCCCGGCATCGTTCCAATGCGTCGTTTGCCGTAGCCGCAGCAGCGCACCGGCGAGCGCCACGATCAGCGCGAAGAACACCACCACGATCGCCGAGGCATAGCCGACATCGTAATAGACGAAGGCGACGCTGTAGAGATAAAGGTTGATGGTCTCCGAGGCAGTGCCGGGCCCGCCTTGGGTAATGGCGAAAATGATATCGAAACTTTTCACCGCGTCGATCATGCGGATCATGGCGGCGATGAACAGGAACGGCATGATCAGCGGCAGCGAGATATAGCGGAACACCTGCCAGCGGGTGGCGCCATCGATCAGCGCACTCTCATAGGGTTCGGCCGGGATCGCGGCGAGGCCGCCGAGCACGATCAGCATCACCAGCGGCGTCCATTGCCAGGTCTCCACCAGCACCAGCGAGGGAATCACGGTCGCGGGGTGAAATACCCAGAGCTGCGGCGGCAGGCCTATAAGCGACAACAAATAATTGAGGATACCGAGCTGCGGGTGGAACATCATCGTCCAAACCAGCGCGATCGCCACCGGCGTCGCCATCATCGGCAGGATGAAAAGGCCGCGCAGGAAACCGCGCATCGGAAATTTCGTGTGAAACACCACCGCGGCGAGCGTGCCGAGCAAGAGCGGCAGCGCCACCGACAGCAGGGTGTAAACCAGGGTGTGCCAGACCGACTCGACGAAGCGCGTATCGCTCGGCAGCCGGATGTAATTGGCAAGCCCGACGAAGGTCGGCGGCGAGCCGACCTTCCATTCGTGCAGGCTCATCCAGATCGTATAGGCCCACGGGAAGATGATCACCGCGAGCACGACGATCAGCGCCGGCACGACGAACGGCCAATAGGACGGCGGCTGCCAGCCGCCGATGTCGGGCGCGGCAGTACCGGATCGTGCCGGCGTCTGCTCGCTCGCGGCTATCCCGCTCACGATTTTTCGCTGCGCTCCAGGATCGGTCGGAATTGCGCGTGCGCCTTTTTCAGCTCGGCTTCCGGATCCGCTCCCGACAGCGTCGCGGTCAGTGCGGCGCCGACGATGTCGCGGAACTCGGCAACGGGAACGATGACGGGAAGGCCGAGTTTCGAGATTTTGGCTGAGCCGATCACCGAGTCCAGCCATTCCGGCGGCATCTTCACGCCCTTGCGCACACTCTCGTCGTTGAGGATCGAATTGCGGAACGGCACGCCGCCGCCGCTTTGCAACAGCCGCGCGCCCATCGTTTTCGACACCGCCCATTGGCAATAGAGATAGGCGGCCTCCTTCTTGGTGCTGGCTTGGGGAATGCCGATGCCGTCGCCATAGGCGGCGGAATATTGCCCCTTGGGCCCGGCTGGCACCAGCGCATAGCCGATCTTGCCGACGACGCGCGAGGCGTTGGGATCCTCGATCGGCGGCGCCCAGCCGACGCCGTCGATCCACATCGCCGCGCGGCCCTGCGTCAAGGACGCCATCGATTCCATCCAGTTGAAACCGGCAACGCCCGGAGGCGCGGTCTTGGTCAGCAGGCGCTGATAAAGTTTGGTGGCCTCGATCGCCTCGGGGCCGTCGGTCAGGATATTGCCCTTGTCGTCGAGGAATTCGCCGCCGTAATCGAGGAAGAAATTGGTCCACAGCGTCATGTTGGCGTTGCGCAGGCCGCGGCCGGTGAAGCCGTAAATGCCGTTGGCGGGGTCGTTGAGTTTTTCCGCGGCGACCGCCATTTCGTCCAGCGTCTTCGGCAGCGTCACGCCCTTTTTCGCGAACAGCTCCTTGTTCCAGTAGAGAATGAAATAGTCGACCGACCAGGGCAGCGAATGCATCTCGCCCTTGTCATTCTCGGCGAATTGTCGGCCGCCGGCGGAGAAATCATCCACCGTGAGATCGGGCGCGGTCAGGTTCGGGTCCTTCATGAAGGCGGTGAGGTCGGCGAGCCAGCCGGCCTTTTCGAATTGCCGCTTCTGCACGTGATAACTGACATGGATGACGTCAAAACTCGGCTTGCCGGAGGTGAGTTCGATCACCGCCTTCTGCCGTTGCTGCTGCTCCGGAATGACCTCGGATTCGACCTTGATGCCCGTGAGCTCGGTGAATTCGGAGGCATATTTCTGCAGCAACTCGCCGCGCGGCCCCTTGACCAAATTGGCCTCGATCGTGGTGCCGGCGTACTTCTTCCACTGCACGTCGGCGCGCGCGGGAAATCCGGTGAGGCCGAGTGCGGTGGTTGCGAGTGTGCCCTGCAATAGGGAACGCCGGGTCGGGCCGAAATGCGCCATGTGGTGATCCTCCCTGTGGGTCCGCCGTTGACGGCGGTGTTGATTTTTGTCGGCGCGTCCGGCGGTCGCGCCGAGCGGGCCGGTTCCGGATTCATAGCACGGTGCGGGATCGGAACAAGAACGTCATGCGAATACCGACGGCCGTACGGTGTGTTCCGAGACATCGACGGCGCGAACGGGCTCAATTATGGTGCCGCCGGCTTTGACAGGTAAAACCACGCCGATGATGTATCTGGACACCCCGCCGCGGCTGATCGAGACAAAAGTGTTTTCGGCAATGCCCGATGCATTCCGGCGCAAGGGCGTCGCTACCTCATGGGCCGACGCCAACCGGCCGGGTCAGCCGACCGATTGCTTTATCGAAGGCCCCTCATTCGACGTCGACGGCAATCTCTATCTTGTTGACATTCCGTTCGGACGGATTTTTCGCATCGCGCCGGATGGCGCATGGTCTCTCGTGATTGAATATGACGGCTGGCCCAACGGCCTGAAGATCGCCGCCGATGGACGCGTTTTGGTCGCGGATTACAGGCACGGCATCATGCAGCTCGATGCGAAGGCAGGACGGATGCAGCCGGTGCTGACATCACGCAATTCGGAATCCTTCCGGGGCTGCAACGACCTGTATATCGCCTCCAACGGCGACATCTATTTTACCGACCAGGGCCAGACCGGTCTGCACGATCCGACCGGCCGGGTCTATCGGCTCTCGCGGGATGGGCGGCTCGACTGCCTGATCGATACCGGCATCAGCCCCAACGGGCTGGTGCTCGATCCGGCCGAGAAAGTGCTGTTCGTCGCGATGACCCGCGATAACGCGGTGTGGCGGATGCCGCTGATGAAGGACGGCAGCGTCGCCAAGGTCGGCCGCTTCTGCTCGACTTTCGGCACCAGCGGTCCCGACGGGTTGACGATTGACAGTGCGGGCCGGCTGTTCGTGGCGCATGCTTCACTCGGGCATGTGTTCGCCTTTGCGCCCAATGGCGAGTTGATCGCGCGCATCAAATCCTGCGCAGGGCCGACCTGCACCAATGTCACGATCGGCGGCGCCAACCGCGACCGGCTCTTCATCACGGAATCGGCGACGGGCAGTGTCCTGGTCGCCGACATCGGAGGATTGAGATGAAGTTACGGCAATTCGGCCAGAACGGTCCGCCGGTGAGTGTGATCGGGCAGGGCACCTGGTACATCGATCGTGGCGATCGCAAAAGCGCGGTCGCCGCGTTGCGCCACGGCATCGATCTCGGCATGACCCATATCGACACCGCCGAGATGTATGGCGATGCGGAGCCGGTCGTCGCGGACGCCATTGCAGGAAGACGCGACGAAGTCTTTCTGGTGTCGAAGGTCCTGCCCAGCAACGCCTCGCGGCGCGGCACCATTACCGCCTGCGAGCGTTCGCTGAAGCGGCTGAAGACCGACCGGCTCGATTGCTATCTGCTGCATTGGCGCGGCTCGTATCCGCTGTCGGAAACGATCGCCGCGTTCGAGGAACTGGTCGCTGCCGGCAAAATCCGCTCATGGGGCGTCAGCAATTTCGATACCGACGATCTCGACGAGATGCTTGATGTGGCAGGCAAAGGCAAGATCGCCTGCAACCAGGTGCTCTATCACTTGCAGGAGCGCGCGATCGAGCATGCGGTGATTCCGTGGTGCGAGAAGCACGGCACCGCCGTGGTCGCCTATTCGCCGTTCGGTCACAGCGATTTTCCGTCGCCGCGCAGCAAGGGAGGCGAGGTGCTGCAAGCTATCGCCGACGCTCATCGCGCCACGCCGCGCCAGGTCGCGCTGGCCTTCCTGACGCGCGCGCCCCTGGTATTTGCAATTCCAAAAGCCTCGAGCGAGCAGCACGCCGCCGAAAACGCTGCCGCCGGCGATCTCGTGCTCAGCGCCGACGAGATTGCCGCGATCGACAAGGCCTTTCCGCGCGGGCCAAAACCGCGCGGCTTGCCGATGCTTTAGCGCGCACGATTCCTAACAAAGTGTTTCGTGGCGGCACGCAAAATTGCCGCGGCGAGCCGCCGCGCACAATCGCGCATATCGGCTTCCTGTTTTCGGACCTTGTCGATGCGGGCCAATTATCGTTTTTTGGGGGCTCGCTGATTCCGATAATTTCTGCACCCGAGTTTCGC
>DATNMT010000453.1:0-6705 GCA_035602495.1 Bradyrhizobium sp. | reverse complement strand
AAGAGGTGAACACGATGCGGGGCTTGTAGCCGTCGCCGACGAGCCGGATCGCATCCAAGAGCATCCGCGTGCCGTCGAGATTGATGCGATAGCCCTTGTCGAAATCGAGTTCCGCCTCTCCAGAGACGATCGCGGCCAGATGGAAGATCACATCGGGCCGACCGGCGATGAGCTTCTCGGCGAAACCGGCAACCGCGAAATCGCCGGTCACGGGTTCGACCGGAAATCCGATCTTGTCGGGTTTCGCCGGCGCGACCACGTCCTGCAGCGTCATCCCAGTGATATCGCGTTTTCCCAGACGCCCGTCGCGCAGCAGCCGCTCGGTCAGTTTGCGGCCGACCATGCCGGCCGCGCCGAGAACCAGAATGTGCAAGACCCAACTCCTTTTTATTCTTGGGTTTAACCGTGGGCCCGCGCGCTCACTCTTTCACCGCTCCGGTCATTGCCGAGACGTAATGTTCGACAAAGAAAGCATAGAGGATCACCAGCGGCAGCGAGCCGCACAGCGCGCCGGCCATCAGCGATCCCCAGCGATAGATGTCGCCGTCGACGAACTCGTTGACGATCGCAACCGGCACGGTCTTGTTCTGGGTCGATTGCAGGAAGGTCAGCGCATAGATGAACTCGTTCCAGCACAGCGTGAAGCAGAAGATGAACGCGGAAATCAATCCGGGGACGGCCAGCGGCAGCACGATCTTGATCAGGATCTGCCAGCGGCTGGCGCCGTCGATCAGCGCGCATTCCTCAAGCTCGAACGGAATGGTCTTGAAATAGCCCATCAACAGCCAGGTCGAGAACGGGATCAGGATGGTCGGATAGGTCAGGATCAGCGCCATCGGCGAGTCGAACAGGCCGTACTGGAACACCACGGTGGCGAGCGGGATGAACAGGATCGACGGCGGCACCAGATAGGACAGGAAGATCAGCCCGCCGACCCACTGCGCGCCGCGATAGCGCAAGCGCACGATCGCGTAAGCGGCCAGCACGCTGGCGATGATCGAGAGCACGGTGGCGCAGATCGCGACATACATCGTGTTCCACAGCCAGTGCGGATAATAGCTTTCAAACAATAGCTTATGGATATGTTTGAAAGTGGGATTCCAGGTCCAGAACGGGTTGAACTTGTCGAGATCTAGCAGCTGATCGTCCGGTTTGATCGCCGTCAGCCCCATCCAGTAGAACGGAAACAGCAAGATGATGACGATGATCGACAGCGGCAGATAGAGCGTGACCAGCCGGCGCGGCAGCGACTGCAAGTAGCTCATGCCCTCGCTGTGATCGTCCTTCGCGACCGTCGGCGACGAGCCCGACAGCACGGCCTTGAGATCGACCTTGGGCGCGGGAACGTCAGTCATTATTCTCACCCTGCTGCCATTTGCGCCGCTGCAGCCCAAACCAGGAAACCATGATCGCCGCAAGCAGGAACGGAATCATCGCGCTCGAGATCGCGGCTCCCTCCCCTAACTGGCCGGCGATGATGGCGCGCTGATACGACAAGGTCGCCATCAGGTGCGTGGCGTTGACCGGGCCGCCGCGGGTCATCGCCCAGATCAGCTGGAAGTCGGTAAACGTGAACAGCACCGAGAACGTCATCACCACCGCGATGATCGGGGTCAGCAAGGGATAGGTGATGTAGCGGAACATCTCCCACTTGCTGGCGCCATCCAGCGTCGCGGCCTCGTAGAGCGAAGGCTGCACGGTTTGCAGGCCGGCAAGCAGCGTGATCGCGACGAAGGGAACGCCGCGCCAGATATTGGCGAAGATCACGCAGATCCGCGCCCAGGTGGTGTCGCCGAGGAAGTTGATGTTCTGGGTGATCAGGCCGAGATGTTTCAGCGACCACGAGATGATCGAGAACTGGGAGTCGAAAATCCACCAGAACGCCAGCGCCGACAGCACCGTCGGCACGATGAAGGGGATCAGCACCATCGCCCGCAGCATCGCCTTGAACGGCATGTTCTCGTTCAGGAGCAGCGCCAGATAGAGCCCGACCGCGAATTTGATGGCGCTCGCGATCGACGTGTAGAGCAGCGTATTGAACACCGAGAGCCAGAAGATCGAGTCGCCCCACAGCCACTCGTAATTCTCGGTGCCGATGAACTCGCCCGGCCGTCCGATCCGCGCGTCGGTGAACGAAATCCAGATGCCGAGGCCCAGCGGATAGGCCAGGAAGAAAATCAGGAATCCCATCGCCGGCAGCATGAACCAGAAACCGAGCCAGTTCCGGTTGGTCCTGAGCTGGTCCCACGTCGTCGCTTCGCGAATCTGCGGCTTGGCGATGCGGGGTTGCAGTGCGATGTCGGCCATTGACGAAATCCCTTAAATCTCAGCGACGCCGTCGGTCCGGCGGGCCGCAAGTTTTAACTCGCAGCCCGCCGCATTGTACCCTCAGCGATAGATGCGCTTCAACTGCCGCTCGCAGTCCGAGATCGCAGACTTGGCATCCTTGGTGCCCGTGCAGTAATTGGCGAACATGTCGACCACCAGGAAGTCGGCGATCGCGGTTGCCGCCTTCTCGCCGGGGGTGCCGATGCCCGACGCCGGCAGCGCGCGCTTGCTGGCTTGCGCGAACACTGCGTTCTTCGGGTCGGCCGTCCACACCGGCGAGGAATCATAAGCGTTCAGTGTGTGGGTGAGATAACCTCGCGCGCCTGAGAGCCACTTATCAAAATTTTGCTTCTCCAGCATGAAGGCGATGAACGCCTTCGATGCGTTCGGATATTTGGTGAAGTTGAACGCCAGGATCGGAACGGCAAGTTGCAGCTCCGTTGGGTGGCCGATCGGGCCGACCGGCATCAGCGCGTGATAGGTGTCCTCGGCCAGATCCTTCTTGGTCGGATCGTCCTTGGCGGCAACGTAGATCGAGATGCCGTTGGCGGTGCAATAGAGTTCGCCCGACAGGAATGCCTTGTTGTTGGAGGAGTCGTTCCAGGACGCAACGCCGGGGATGAAGGTGTCGGACAGCGCCTTGCAATATTCCAGCGCCTTCACCGTCTCCGGCGAGTTGATGACGACCTTGTCGTCCTTGTCGACGGTGTAGGCGCCATGGCCCCACAGCACCCAGTGCAGCCATCCATTGGCGTCGCCGGTGGCGTGACCGAGCGCGAAGCCGGCCGGCGTGTTGTTGGCCTTCAGCGCCTTGCACATCTCCAGGAAGCCCGGAAAATCCTTCGGGAACTCCTTGAAGCCGGCCTTGTCGGTGGCCGATTTGCGGTAGGTCATGTAGCCGCCGATGGTGGCGACGGGAATGCCGAGCCAGTCGTTGCCATGCTTGCAGGTCTTGGCGGCCGCATCGGTCCAGCCGCCATACTTCTTGCCGAGATAATCGGCGACGTCGTTCATCAGCAGCACTTTGGTCGGGAATAGCTGCGGCAGCGTGTGCAGGCCCCAGGCGAGATCGAGGCCGGAGCCGGTGTTCGCGGCGACCGAGGCTTTCGGCTGCACGTCCTCGAAGGACTCGCTGAACACGTTCATCTCGGTGCCGGTGGCGGCCTTGAACGCGGCGACCATCTCGTTGAAGGCATCGTCCTCGGCCGGCACGAAGCGCTTCCAGCGCATCACCGTGAGCTTGGCGCCCGGCTCCGCCTTCCAGGGCGAGGTATCCGCCCAGGCCTTGGCAAAGTTAAACAGCGCCGGTCCGGTGAGCGCACCGGCCGCCGCCAGCGCGGTGCCGCCCTGAAGCAGAGTGCGGCGAGTAAAGTCGTGCATAGTCCATCCTCCCTTTGGTGTTTTTTGATTTCTCAGGCGTTCAGAGTCGTTTGCCGGTCGCCTCATCGAACAGATGCACGAGCGACGGATCGGGCTTCAGCCGGATCTTGTCGCCCGGATTGAATTGATGACGCTCGCGGAACACGGCAACGACCTGTTCGCCGCCGAGCTTGGCAAAAACCTGGGTTTCCGAGCCGGTCGGCTCGACCACGATGATTTCAGCTTCCGCGCCATCGTCGGCGATGGTGAAATGCTCGGGCCGGATGCCGTATACCGCAGGCCGGCCGTCGGAATTGGCGGGCGCCGATGCCAGCGGCAGTTTCACGCCGTTCGGACCCTCAAAGCCGGCGCTGCCGTTCGATTTCACTTTGCCCTTGAGGAAATTCATTGCCGGCGAGCCGATGAAGCCGGCGACGAACTGGTTTTCCGGCCGGTCGTAGAGTTCGAGCGGCGTGCCCATCTGCTCGACGATGCCGTCATGCATCACCACGATCTTGTCGGCCATGGTCATGGCTTCGATCTGGTCGTGGGTGACGTAGACGGTGGTGGTCTTCAGCCGCTGATGCAGTTCCTTGATCTCGGTGCGCATCGCCACCCGCAGCTTGGCGTCGAGGTTGGACAAGGGCTCGTCGAACAAAAATACCTGGGGGTCGCGCACGATGGCGCGTCCCATCGCCACGCGCTGGCGCTGGCCGCCGGACAATTGCCGGGGATAACGGTCGAGCAGCGGCGTCAGCGCCAAAATTTCGGCGGCGCGCTTGACGCCCTTGCCGATCTCGTCCGCGCTGGCGCCGCGCAGTTTCAGGGAAAAACCCATATTGTCGGCGACGGTCATATGCGGATAGAGCGCATAGTTCTGGAACACCATCGCGATGTCGCGCTCCTTGGGCTGGACATTGTTGACGACGCGGTCGCCGATCGAAATCGTCCCGGAGGTGATATTTTCGAGCCCGGCGAGCATCCGCAGCAAGGTCGATTTGCCGCAGCCGGAGGGGCCGACCAGAACCACGAAAGCGCCGTCCTCGATCGGGATCGACACGCCGTGCAGGACCTCAAAGCCACCAAACGATTTCCGCACGTCGCGAATCTGTACCGACGACATCAATTCCCTCCAAAACAACACGCAAGTTAACGGGCTTAGCGCGACGGCAACCCTTTTCATTGGGAGGCGTCTTAGCAGAATTTTTTGCTGATGTCCTTGGATCAAAGTCGTAGGCCGGTACCGCTCCCAACGGCGTTGCGAAGGGGCCATTGACATGCAAACATCCAGCGCCAATACGAAAATCACGCACAAAAATAAGGCGTGTGCGCTGCGGGAGAAACAATGAACAAGCCGCTCACCGGCGTCACCAGGCGCAAGCTCCGTTCCAGCGAATGGTTCAACAACCCCCATAATCCCGGGATGACCGCGCTGTACCTCGAACGCTACCTCAATTACGGGCTGACCCGGGAGGAACTGCAGGCCGGCAAGCCGATCATCGGCATCGCGCAGACCGGCAACGACCTGTCGCCGTGCAATCGCCATCATCTCGAACTGGCGCACCGGGTGCGGGAGGGAATCCGCGCCGCCGGCGGCATCGCGATGGAATTTCCGACCCACCCGATCCAGGAGACCGGCAAGCGTCCGACCGCCGCACTCGACCGCAACCTCGCCTATCTCGGCCTCGTCGAAATCCTGTTCGGCTATCCGCTGGACGGCGTGGTTCTGACCACCGGCTGCGACAAGACCACGCCCGCCTGCCTGATGGCGGCGGCGACCGTCAATATGCCCGCAATCGTGCTGTCCGGCGGGCCGATGCTGAACGGCTGGTTCAACGGCGAGCGTTCCGGCTCCGGAACCGTGATCTGGAAGGCGCGCGAGCGGCTTGCCGCCGGCGCGATCGACTACGAGGAGTTCATCAACATCGTCGCCTCCTCGGCGCCGTCGGTCGGCCACTGCAACACCATGGGAACCGCGTCCACGATGAATTCGCTGGCGGAGGCGCTCGGCATGTCGCTGCCGGGCTGCGCGGCGATCCCCGCCCCGTACCGCGAGCGCGGCCAGATCGCCTATGAGACCGGCAAGCGCATTGTCGGCATGGTCTGGGAAGACTTGAAGCCGTCCGACATCCTGACGCGCAAGGCGTTCGAGAACTGCATCGTCGTCAATTCGGCGATCGGCGGATCGACCAACGCGCCGATCCACATCAACGCGCTGGCCCGCCATATCGGCGTGGAACTCTCGATCGACGATTGGCAAAAATACGGCCATGACGTTCCGCTGCTCGTCAACATGCAGCCGGCCGGGTTCTACCTCGGCGAGGAATATCATCGCGCCGGCGGCGTGCCGGCGGTGGTCGGCGAGTTGATGCGGCACAAGCGCGTCCATGAGGACGCGATGACCGTCAACGGCCGCACCATGGGCGACAACTGCCGCGATGCGCCAAAACCCGACGGCGACGTGATCTGGAGCTACGACAAACCGCTGGTGAAGGACGCCGGCTTCCTGGTTTTGCGCGGCAACCTCTTCGATTCCGCGATCATGAAGACCAGCGTGATCTCGAAGGAATTCCGCGACCGCTACCTGGTAAACCCCAAAGACCCGAACGCGTTCGATGGACGCGCCATCGTGTTCGAGGGGCCGGAGGATTATCATCACCGGATCGACGATCCCGCGCTCAACATCGACGAGCGCTGCATCCTGTTCATCCGCGGCACCGGCCCGATCGGCTATCCCGGCGGCGCCGAGGTCGTGAACATGCAGCCACCGGCGGCACTGATCAAACGCGGCATCCTGTCCCTGCCCTGCATCGGCGACGGCCGCCAATCCGGCACCTCGGGCTCGCCGTCGATCCTCAACGCCACGCCGGAGGCCGCCGCCGACGGCGGGCTTGCGATCCTCAAGACCGGCGACAAGGTCCGCATCGACCTCAACAAGGGTAGCGCCAACATCCTGATATCGGATGAAGAGCTGAAGCGACGGCGCGCCGAACTCAAGGCGCGCGGCGGCTTCCCCTA
>DATNMT010000450.1:0-8818 GCA_035602495.1 Bradyrhizobium sp. | reverse complement strand
CGGAGTTGCGCACCATGTGGGTGAGCGGATCCTTGATCAGGTCGAGCACCTGGCGGTCGAGCTCGGTGTCGGCGCCGTGCATCTCCAGTTCGATCTGTTTGCTGAGTTCGCCCGAGAGGTCGCGCACGATGCGCGGCAGCTTCTGCCAGGCGTTGCCGATCGGCTGCATCCGCGTCTTCATGACGCCTTCCTGCAGCTCGGCGGTGACGTTGGAAAGCCGCTGCAGCGGCACCTTGAACTCGGTGTCGTCGTTGCGGCGGGATATCTCCAGCAGCTGATTGCGGGTCAGCACCAGCTCCGAGACCATCGTCATCAGATGTTCCAGCGTATCGACGTTGACCCGGATCGACTGGTTGGCGACCTTGTCGGCTTCCTGCACCTCTTCGGCAGCGGCCGATCTGACGATCGCGGGTTTGGCGGCCTTGGCCGCAGGGGCGCGCTTCTCGGGCGCGGCAACCGGCTCGGGTGCGGCCTGCTTGGCCGGCGCGATTTCGGCGGCGGTTTCGCGAAATGCCCGTTCCAGATCATCCAGCGACACCTCACCGGGACGCAATGGCCGTTCCAGTACCTGCGGCACCAAAGTGCCCTGCGTGCTCTTCTCGGTCGCGGTCTCGCGGAACGCGCGCTCCAGCTCATCCAGCGACACTTCGCCCGGGCGCAGCGGCCGCTCCAATATCTGACGCACCGGCGTGCCCGGGGCCGCGGCAACGGGAGCAGCCGGCGCTGACATCGCTTCCATGCCACGCTCTACCATCGCCTGTAATTCGTCGATCAAATCCTCGTCCGTGCCATCCGGCTCCGCTTCCGTCGCCTCGAGCTGGCCAAGGATCTCCTTGATCCGGTCGATCGTGGTCAGGATCAGCGTCACCGCCTGTCCGGTCACCGCCATGCCGTTGCGGAATTTGCCCATCAGCGTCTCGGCGGCGTGCGCCAGCGCTTCCAGCCGCGGCAGGCCGAGAAAGCCGCAGGTGCCCTTGATGGTGTGGACCAGCCGAAAGATGTTATCGAGGATCTTGGCGTTGTTCGGATCCTGCTCGAACCGCACCAGCTGATTGTCGACGGTATCCAGGCTCTCGCTGGTCTCCGTCAGAAACTCCCGCAACAGATCATCCATGAAACAGGCCTTCGGACGCACAGGGCGCGCGATTTCGATACGCCCTCAGAATTCGGCCAGCTTCTCCGCAAAGCGTTTAATATTGGTTGAGTAATTGGAAAAGAACGGCATCAACAAAGAGATAAGCGGCGCCGCGGAATCCGTCAGCCGCGCGTTAACCGCGGGTTAACCCTATCTCGGTGGCGTGAGGCTTCAGGAAGCGGTCACGACCACCGCTTCGCCCTCGGGTGCGAGCACCACCTTCAATCCGCAAGCCTGTGCCAGAAGGCGCGTATAATAAGGCTGCACCGCATGGGCATCCGGGGCCGAGCCCGAACTCAGGAGATCGGCGATATTCTGCGGCATGCGCGCATTGAGCCCGCTGGCCGCGACGCGAAAGCCCAATGCATCGCCCTCGCCGACCGGATCGACCGTGAGCACGCCGCCGCGCGGTATCGTCTGCTGCGCAATCACCATCATGTTCAGGAGCAGCTTGACCTTGTTCTTCGGCAGCAGCACGCGCGGCAAATTCCACGCGATCGTGGTCTTGCCGTCCTCGAGGTGGCCCCGCGCCACGGTTTGCGCATCGCCGAGATCGATCTGCGCACCCGACGATCCCGCCGCGCCGAACGCCAGGCGGCAGAACTGCAATCGCGCCGAGGCGGTCTTGGCGCTCTTGCGGATCAAATCGAGCGCGAATTCGCGATCTTCCGGCTTGGGATTATCGTCGAGGACCTCGAGCCCATTGACGATGGCGCCGACCGGACTGATGAGATCGTGGCAAACCCGCGAGCACAACAGCGCCGCGAGTTCGAGGGCGTCGGGGACGGGGCCGGGAGACGGGGTGCCAGACATAAGGTGTTCCTGTAAATCCGCTGAAGGCGGACTAGGCGAATCACGCATGCTTTGCGGGCTTGATACACTGCGGACGCGCGCGCTGCCAACACAGCTGAGGGAACCAGTGGGAAAGATGAACTGCAAATGAGACCCGCCCATGAATAAGGCATCGGGAGCCGTCATCGACGGCGACGCCGCGGCCGCGCTGATGCAGCCCCTGACCGATCTGGTGATCCGGGCCGGAGCGGCCATTATGGCCGTCAACCGGGCGGCGATGAGGATCGACGGCAAGATCGACGGGTCGCCGGTGACGGAGGCGGATCTCGCGGCCGACCGGGTCATTGCCGAGGGATTGGCGCGGCTTGCGCCTCGAATCCCGTCCCTGTCGGAGGAGCGTGTCGATCTGGCGACGCCGCCATATGACGGCAGCTTCTTCCTGATCGATCCGCTCGACGGCACCAAGGAATTCGTCGGCGGCCGCGACGAGTTTACGGTCAATCTCGCGCTGGTGACGAACGGGACGCCTTTACTGGGCATCATCGGCGCGCCGGCGCTCGGACTTGTCTGGCGCGGACTGGTGGGCCGAGGCGCAGAGCGGCTGAACACGACTGACGGGTCCGGCGCCGAGCCGATCCACACCCGCCCCTACCCCAGGGACGGCGAGCCCTGCGTCGTGGCGGTGAGCCGCTCGCATCTGGACCGCCGGACCGAAGCCTTCATCGCGAAGCGACCCGGCGCCATCCGCGAGGTGTTCGGCTCGGCGCTCAAGTTCGGCCGGGTGGCCGAAGGCGGTGCCGACATCTATCCGCGCCTTGCCCCGACCTGCGAATGGGACGTCGCGGCGGGACATGCCGTGGTCACGGCGGCCGGCGGCAAGATCACCGATGCGCACGGCGCTGAATTGCTGTTCGGACGAGGCCGCCCGGGACTTAAGGGACAGCAATGCTTTATCGTGCCGGAATTCATCGCCTGGGGCGATCCAAGGGCGGCGATTTGAGATCGTCATTCCGGGATGGTCCCAACGGGTCGGCGCTTATGCGCCGCCCGATGACAGGCTCCGGACCAGACCTCAGATGCGCAATTGCGCATCGGGGAATCTCGAGATTCTCAGATGTGCAATTGCACATCGTAGTTCGCGCTGCGCGCGCCCCGGAATGACTGCTTTGACCGAATGGGGCTACTGCGCCAGACCCTGCTCCAACGCCGGCCAGCGCTGGTTCGCTTCCGGCAGGAAACGCTCGGGATGGGCGGCGAAGGCGTCCCGGCTTTGCTCACGGCCGAACAGATAAAGCCGTTGTCCCGATACCAGAAAGAATCGGGGGTTGCCGGCGACGGTGACGCCACGCGCCAGATCTATCGGGTCGTAGCCGCCGAACTGAGGGCCATAAATATCGGGATGGGCGACAAAAGACGCGCGATTGCCCTCGTTGCGGAAACGCCAGGCCGCGCCTGCCTCCGAGGCCTCGAAACTCTCCCGGCCGATTTCGGGCCGGGCATCGACAAAATAGGCCACGGGGTCGAAACCCTCGATGGCCAGACCCGTAAAGCGGTTCACCACCACCCGCTCTGTGGTGGCGGCCCGGGCGGCCAAATCCGGCCGGGCCTGCGCGGCAAGGCTCGCCAGCAAGATGAACAAGGCTATTCGGGGGCGAAAGCCCGTTCTTGAGCGGTAGCCGTTTCTTTCCTGCCGTTCTGCCGTCATAGTTGGTGCCGATAACATTCGAGTCGGGGACACTGGGCGTAACCTATAACCCTGCTTGTTGGCATCAGGTTAAGGCGGCGGCCAGGCTTTCAATACCAGGGGTAGTTTTATGACTTTCGCATCACGCCTTGCCGCGGCGACGCTTGCCGCGATGATGTGCTGGACGGTGCCGGCCTCCGCGCAGCAGGAGCCACTGCCGCCGCCGCAACGCCAGCCGAGCCCCTATACCTACGGGCCGGACGAACTGGTCTCCGCCGGGCACAAGTTTTTCGGCAACGTCTCGCGCGGGCTCGCTTCGATCATCGAGCGCGCGGTCAGCCAATGGGGCCTGCCGAACGGCTATGTTCTGGGCGAGGAGGGCTCCGGCGCCTTCGTGGCCGGGTTGCGTTATGGCGAAGGCACGCTCTACACCAAGAATGCCGGCGATTTGCGGGTCTACTGGCAGGGACCGTCGGTCGGCTTCGACTGGGGCGGCGACGGCGCCCGCACCATGACGCTGGTCTACAACCTGCCCGCCACCAACGCGATCTACCAGCGCTTCGGCGGCATCGACGGCTCCGCCTATATCATCGGCGGTTTCGGGATGACCGCGCTCACCGCCAACAACATCGTGCTGGTGCCGATAAGGTCCGGTATCGGTCTGCGCCTCGGCGCCAATATCGGCTACCTCAAATATACCCCGCGCGCGACCTGGAACCCGTTCTGAGCCGCTGGTTAGGGATTCACGTTAACGCGCCATTAGGCTGGCGTTTACCCTGTGCCCCATGGCATTGTGATTAACAGTTTCCTTCCCATGGGAGTTTCCGGCGATGATCGAACCGATCATGTATCTGGCGATCGGTTTTCTGGTCTCGATGCTGTTTGGCCTGATGATCGTGCCGCTGGTGCACAATCGCGCGGTGCGGCTGACGACCCGGCGGCTTGAGGCGGCGACGCCGCTGTCGATGGCCGAAATCCAGGCCGACAAGGATCAGCTGCGCGCCGAATTCGCGATGTCGGCGCGGCGGCTGGAGATGAGCGTCGACCAGCTCAAGAACAAGACCACCAGCCAGCTCGCCGAACTCGGCAAGAAAACCGACGCGATCAATCGCATGAAGATCGAGCTCGGCGAAAAGAACGCCACGATCTTTTCGCTGGAGGCGCGCGAGAAGGCGGTCAAGGAGCAGCTGCGCGCCACCGAGGAGGAGTTCACCGCCAAGACGGCGGCGCTGCGCGACGCCGAACAGGCGCTGAAGGAAAAGCAGAACGAGCTCGCCAGGATCAATAGCGAATTGTCCGACCGTTCGATGATGGCAGAGAGCCGCCAGGTCGAACTGGTGGCGGTGCGCGCCCAGATCGACGAACTGAAGAACCGCGTCGGCGACGCCGAGAAGGAATTTTCCACGACCCAGGCGCGGCTCGAGGCCGAGCGCGGCGAATCCGAAAAGGCGACGCGCGAACTCACCGAGGCCCGCAGCCGCGTCGAAAACCTGAGCCAGCGCGTCACCGACCTCGATCGCCAGCTGATCGTTCAGGTCAAGGAAGCCGAAATGCTCGGCAACCGGGTCAACGATCTGGAGGCCCGGCTCGCCACCCAGGGCAAGCTGCTGGCCGAGCGCGACTTCGAGAACAACCAGCTGCGCCAGGCCAAGGACGCCGCCGAACGCACGGCGAAGGAATTGCGCGACGAAATCAATCTCACCAACAGCGGCACCTGGCCCGCGCTGGAAAAGCTGAAGACCGAGAAGGCCGCGGTCGAGGAGCAGCTTCGGGTCGCGCGCGACGAGCGCGCCAAACTGCAGCGCGACATCAACGCAATCCAGCAGCAGGCCGAAAGCTCCTGGGCGACCGAGCGCATGGAAAACGCGTTGTTGCGCGAGCGCATCAACGACATCGCCGCCGAAGTCGCCAAACTCGCGATGCAGCTCGAGGGGCCGAATTCGCCGATCGAGGCCATGTTGACCGCCGCAGAACCGGCGATCCCCGCCAAAGCCGCCAAGCCCGTCAACGGCACGGCGGCCAATGGCACAACCCAGACCGGCGGCGCGCCCGAAGGCGGCGGCACGCTGGCCGAGCGCATCCGGGCGCTGCAGTCCCATGCCTCCCGCGCCCGCCAGCAGGGAGCGTGAACTCTTCAGCCCGCAGCGGCGCGAGCGGCTTGACAGCGGTGCCCCGCACTTCGTAAATCGCAGCCTCTGACGAAACCGATTGCCATCCGACGCCGGCCTGCCGGCCTTTGATTTTGCACGAAAATCCCGGGCGCATAGCTCAGCGGGAGAGCGTTCCCTTCACACGGGAGAGGTCCAAGGTTCGATCCCTTGTGCGCCCACCAGTTTGACCCGCGGCCTGTCTAAATCGGATTCCGTGTCATGGCCCCCCAGAAACTCGTCGTCCTCCTGACCAGCGTGACCGGCGGCGCGATCGGACTGTTCGCTCCCGTCGGCGTCGTCAAATGGCTGCTGCAGACCGAGCCTGAGGACGCCGGAATCCTGACCCTGTCTTTCTTTCCGGTTTGGTGCCTGCTTCTGGTGTTGGGTCTCTTGATCGGACGGCGGCTGGGAGTGCTCCTGACGGGCGGCAGCAGGATCGCACAACGCTAGCTGGAGCCGTTTGCTGTTCCAGCAGGCCTCATTCAGAGCCGATTTGCCTGCCCTAAATCCCCAGGATCCAAACCGCGACGATGGTCCCGAGCACGGCCAGGCCGGAAATTGTCCAGCCCGTCACGTAAACCGCTCCATCCGATTCCGGCCTGTCCACCATGGTATCGTGCCAGTGCGACATGATCGCCTCCGAGAACCCGCCTCTGGTAGCTAGGTCTCTGCCAGCGGCTCAAGGTTCAATCCAGACTTATATAATTCCGGCGCCGGCTGCCGGTTCCTTTGCTGCGGTGCGCCAAAGCCTTCATCTGGCGGGAAGCGGCGTCCCGGCGGTACGAACCAATTTGTCAGCCTTGACCAGAACGTAGGTGTTTTCAGGCTGCTCCCTGGCAAAAAAGCTGATGGCCACAAACGCCGCGCAGAACAGCAAGCCCACCAGCATGATCTTGCGGTGCGTTCGCCTGTCGGCATTGTGGAATGAACTGGACATGGCTCATCAGAACCATCGGCCGCATCGGCGCACAATCATACTTGGGTTTTAACGTTGCCATTCAAGGTTACTAATGCAGCAATTTTGAACAAAACTTCGCAAATCCGATCGCCGAGATGGCTGTGCAAACCAATCCTCTGGACGCAGAGCGTTCGCTGCAACGGAGCGCCATCACTTTTCTGATCCGCGCCACTTCCATTGGCTCTTCGCCAGCGTGAGCTTCGTCACGTCATCCCCCGGGATTTTTCGAACTCCACGACATCCCGGTGACACTGCCGATTTTTTCAGCACCGGCTGCACAGCGCGTCGACGCCAATGGCCCTGAATGGCAATTGCTCTTTCCACATCAATCAGGCTCCGCCTTATTTCAGTCGCACACTTCCACCCAGTAGACGGGACGAACGCGCCTGGAGCCTGATCGATGAATACTCCGCCCGATGCAGATACCGAGGAACTCACCCGGTTTCTCCACCGATTCGCAGATTTGATGTCGACCGGCACCAATGCGGACAACCTGCTCCGCGCCGCGAAGCTTCTGGAATCGCAGGTCGATCTCGCGAGGAAATCCACCGAACAGCTTCGCGCCGAGCAGGTTCGAAGCAAAGACAGCCTCGAATTGTGCAAATTGCTCGAAGACAAGATCGCAATGCTGGAAGGCGAGATCCTCGACCTGACCGCGTCGCTGAACCAAAAACAGAGCGAATTCAGCGACGCCCTCATCGCCGCGGCCAACGAAAGAGATCAGCAGACAAGCCGCGCCGAACAGGCGGAGGCCCAGTTGGCGGCGATTGAGGCCAGTCTTTCGCGCAACGCCGCTCGCAGCGAGACCCATATTGTCGTGCCGATCACCACGCTGCGGCTCGCGGAGGCCCAATTCAAATCGCTGGCCCGTGCATTCGAACAATCCGGCAACATCGTGTCGCAAGTCATGTGTGAAGCCAGCGCATCCGCCCTGGACCGCGCCGCGCTTGAAGCCGAGGCGCCAGTTTCGACGGATCGGCCAAAACACGCCGCTGCCTAGCAGAGATCCGCTTCCGACATAGCGATTGACGGCTGGCCGTCGCCGCCATCGCGGCGCGCGGTACTGTTCAATGGGCATATTTTTTTGCATTTTTCCTTTGCTTTACAAACGGGTGGCGTGGAACGCGCGCACTCGCCGACGTCATTGCCGAAAAAGTCTTGTCGTCATCCTGTAACCGAACTGACATACGCGCGAAGCACACCTGACACGTGGCGCACTTAGCTTCCGGCGGCCATTCGCTGCTCAATGACAACAAACATTTTTTTCAATTTCCGCAACAGGAGGGCGCTATGCTATGTCGAAGCGGCGACGGTGCTGCGCGTGCCGGGGCATGTTCGCTTCATCGACAAGACGCTGCAGAACTACCTCTACTGCGGCCTGATTTACGCCGCACTGCCGAAAGCCCGGATCATATTGCTGCAACGGCATCCAATGGACGCGTGCTGGGCGATGTACAAGGCGCACTTCCGCGGAAAATTCTCCTTCTCCTATCAGCAGATCGAATTGGCGGAATATTATCTGGCCTATCGCCGCTTGGTGCGGCACTGGCGGGCGACACTGCCGTCGCACGCGTTGCTGGAAATCAATTACGAGGACATCGTCAGCGATCAATCGGCGGCGAGCCGGCGCCTGATCGCCTTTGCCGGGCTGCCGTGGGACGACGAGGTGCTGCGGTTTCACGAAAGCCCGGCGCCGTCGGCGACCGCCAGCGCCGTCCAGGTGCGGCGCCCGATCTATTCGTCGTCGGTCGGCAAATGGCGCCACCATGCCGAACGCCTCGCGCCGCTGCGCGCGCGGCTGGCGCGGGAGATTCCGGAAGCGGAACTGATGTGAGGGGGAGCGGCCGGCTTCCTTGTAAATTTCTGATTCAAATTTCAGACTGCCACGAAGAGACAAGAGTCCGCGATCCCGCGGCGCGATTGCGCCCGGGGTGTGCCTGAACCGTGCGCCTCGAAAGCGAGGGCGTACGGAACGCCGGGTGCCCGCTGCACCCGCGGCCTCGTGTGCGAAGTGAAAAAGCACACGAGCATGTTCACCACAGATGCCGCGGACATGCCAAAATCGAGGCAAATGACCCGACTCGGACATGGGACATTAG
>DATNMT010000432.1:0-9456 GCA_035602495.1 Bradyrhizobium sp. | reverse complement strand
CAACGCGCGAAAGGCATGGCGCCGGCTCATCAGGATGATCGCACCCGCTGCGATGAACGGCAGCGCCAGCATGACGTGACGGAAGCTGCGATCCTCCAGCGAACCGAGCAGCCAGAACGCGATTTCGAGCACCGCAAACGGATTGGAGGACAGGTTCATCACCAGCGCGGTGGCGGCTCCCGCCAGGCTCGAGATCGCAAGCCCCGCCAGAATCAGAATCAACAGCCCGGCGTTGCGGCCGGCGATCGCGAGCAAGGCGAAGACCGAGGCGAACGCCGCCGCTATCGCGGCAACCGGCAGCGCGTAAGAGCGCACGTCGGCAAGACCGAGCGCAATCACCAGCACCGCGCCGAAAGCGGCCGATTGCGGCGCGCCGAACAGCGAGGGCGACGCCAGCGGATTGCGCAGCAAGCCTTGCAGCGCCGCACCGGACAATCCGAGCATCGCGCCGATGGCAAATCCGAGGATCGTCCGCGGCAGCCGGATTTCCCGCACGATCACCTGTGCCACGTCGCTGCCGCCGCCGAACAGGGCGTCGATCACGGCAAGCGGCGACAGCCGCACCGGTCCGATCCCGAGCGAGAGCAGTACCAGTAGCCCGACCAGAGCGGCCAGTCCGGCCATCACGCTCACGCGCCGGCGCGATGCGATGTCGGCCGTCACTATCGCATTCTGAAGGCTCATCCATCGTCCTCGAGCGGCTTCGGTCAGCCGGCAGAGAGGTCATGCGGCAAAAAGGACGCACTCGTCCAGTCAGGATTGCAAGCACCCCCAGGACGGGATTGACTCTGCTCTCGACAAAATTCTACCATAATTCCCGACGGTTCCCTGTTTGGGGATCAAAAGGGAATGCGGTGCGGGGAGAAATCCCCAATGCCGCGGCTGCCCCCGCAACTGTAAGCGGTGAATCTTTCGTCATATGCCACTGGGAATCTCGGTCCTGGGAAGGCGACGAAAGGTAACGACCCGCGAGCCAGGAGACCTGCCGTCAGCCGTGGTCACACGCGAAGATGTCGGTCGGGGAGTACAGACATTAGCTTCACCAATGGTGCGGAAGCCCGTGGTGAGACTTCGTTCGCTGTGACGTGCCACTGACGTCATACCGAGGTCCAACCATGTCTTCCAACATCAAGGCCGCCATGCGGCATCGCACCTTTTGGCTCGCTGCCACGTTCGCTGCTCCTGTTGTCTTCCTGGGTATTTCAGCCGCGAAGGCCGAACCGCCGCCGCCGGATCAACTGCCACCGGTCGAGGTCAGTTCGCCGGACGACGCCAATCGAACCCGGGCCAAACCGGTCAGCGATGACGGCTCGGGTACGCGCCGCGCCGCACCGGGCGCCACCACCAGCACCACGAACGTTGCACCGGCGGGTGACTCGTCGACCGGCAATGCCACGACCAACCGGCAATTTGCCGGCATTGTGGGCGCATCGACGACCGTCATCACGGCCGCCGATATCGCGCATTCGCCGGCGCAGACGGTTCAGGAAATCATCGCGCAGGCGCCCGGCGTGCAGCTCACGACATTGTTCGGCGGCGTCAACGGCGCACAGACCAATGTCGACCTCCGCGGTTTCGGCGCGTTCGCGACCGCCAATACGCTGGTGCTGATCAACGGCCGCAGACTCAACGACATCGACATGGCCGGCGTCGATCTTTCGACCATTCCCCGAGATTCGATCGAGCGCATCGAAATCACCCGGGGCAATAGCGGCGCCGTGCTCTACGGCGACAACGCGGTTGGCGGCGTCATCAACATCGTCACCAAGAGCGGCGCGGGCGGCCCGCCGGTCGCGATGCGATTTGAGGGTGGCGCGGGCTCGTTCAACCAGCTCTACGGTTCGGTTTCGACCGCGGTCAATTCGGGACCATGGTCGGCATCCTTCTACGGAAACGGCATCAAGTCCGACGGATACCGGGTCAACAACGCGCTCGACCAGCGCAATGGCATCGGCAACGTCAACTATTCGACGCCCGACTTCAAGGCGTTCCTCACCCTATCCGGCGACGACCAGAAGCTGGGATTGCCGGGCGGCCGGTTTGTCGACCCGTCGATCGGCCTCAATCAGCTTGCAACCGATCGCCGGGGCGCCACCACGCCGTTCGATTACGCCAGCAAGCAAGGCGCCAATGCCACTGCGGGATTTACCAAGACCTTGTGGAATGGCGCCGAACTGATCGTCGATGGCGGCGTGCGGGACAAGAAGCAGCAGGCCGGCTTCTTCGGCCCGACCCCGTTGCCGAGCTTCTTCTCAAGCTATGTCGACACCACTTTGCAGACGTGGTCGCTGACCCCGCGATTGAGCATCAAGAACCCGATCCTGGGAGTGCCTTCGGACATTCTGACCGGGGTCGACTATTACGACGCGACCTATCATTCCAATCGCCCCGCTTTCATGGGCTTCGCACCGATCCACGTCTACGATCTCAATCAACAAACACTCGCCGGTTACTGGCAGCAAACCATCGGACTGTTGCCGACCACCGATTTTTCCTACGGTGTCCGCGCTCAAAATACCGGCCTCCGCGCCCGGGATCTTTATGACCCGAACGCGCCGTTTGCTTTCAGCGCCCAGGCGATCCCGCTCGACAGCAGCGAAACCCAGTACGCAGCGCATATTGGCATCGAACATCGTTTCAACGAGGTGTTTTCGGTGTTTGGTCGCGCCGCGCGAGCGTTCCGCACGCCC
This sequence comes from Bradyrhizobium sp., assembly GCA_035602495.1. Taxonomy (GTDB): domain Bacteria; phylum Pseudomonadota; class Alphaproteobacteria; order Rhizobiales; family Xanthobacteraceae; genus Bradyrhizobium. The sequence goes on along the minus strand of DATNMT010000432.1, from coordinate 6,766 downwards.
GATGTCGACGAACGCGTCGCCTCGGGCCCGGCATTCGACGTTTTCTTCAATCCGATTCCCGGCAATTTCACGCTGAAGACCCAGACATCGAACGACGTCGAAGGCGGATTTCACGTCAAGGCCGGAATGTTCCAGATGCAATCGAGCATCTACAACATGGACCTTGTCAACGAGATCCATTTCGACCCCGTCAATTTCTTCAACTACAACCTCGATCCGACCCGCCGGTACGGTTCGGAAACCAGCCTAACGTACCGTGCCAGCGATACCGTCCTGTTGCGCGGCGGCTTCGCCTATACCCGCGCGGTGTTTCGCGAAGGACAGTTTGCGGGCAATGATGTTCCGCTGGTGTCGCGCTACACGGCAAGCGCCGGCGCGACATGGAACATCTGGCAGAATTACCTGGTGGCGGACGCGACCGTGCGCTACTGGAGCAGCCGCCACATGGATAACGATCAGCCCAACGTGCAGCCGCTAATTCCCGCCAATGCGACGGTGGACTTCAAGCTGAGCGGGGAATACCAGCACTTCTTCTGGTCGCTGAGCGTGAACAATCTCTTCAACGCCCTATATTACGACTACGCGATCGCGAGCGCCTTCACCTCCGGCCGGTTCAGCGCCTACCCGCTGCCGGGCCGGACTTACATGGTAAGGGCCGGCGCGACGTTCTGACCTAGGGAACCTTAATGGCTGCGCGACCGCCCTGATCCGGTCGTGCAGCATCGACGCCCTTCACCACAATTGAAGATTTAATGCGGAAAGCAGGCCCTTTTCCGGCAAATTCGGCCAAACGGGCGACATTAACCATCCGTAGCATGGTAGGATCGGCGAGAAGCGGTCGCCGTCCGACGACGCACGCCGTGATTCGAGGCAAGTTCAAGCGATGAGTGACGAACCGAAGAGCCCCGCCGAGCTGAAAGAGATCAGGCTGAACCGCAAGCTTGCCCAGGATGCCGAAGGCATCAAGGCGATGGCGGAGATCGCGGCGGCCGATATTGCGATACGCAAGCGGACCGCGGACCTGCGCGCGCAGCGGCTGGCGAAAGAAGCCGCCGATCGCGACAGGCCGCCGGAGCCCAAGGCGAAGACCCGGAAAAAGAAGGCAACTTAGATGGCAAAAGAAGACCGCACCCGCGCCGACGCGCGCTTCAATCGACCCGGCCATGCCAAGCCCGGCAAGAGCGATTACGACATCGCCAACAAGGCCGTGCTCGACAACATGGCGCGGCTGAAAGCCTTGCGGCTCGCGCGCGAGGCGGCCGAGCCGCCGCTTCCGGTTGCCGCGAAGAAGACGCGCGCCAAGGCGAAGGCGTCGGGCGATAAAGCTCCGGCCCTGGCGGATTGGCTGGCGGGCCAGCAAAGCGGTGGACGCCGGACCTGATACGACTTACGCCGCCGGCGCCGGCCACGCGATCATCGAGCGCGTCCTGGTCGCGGCATCGTAGACCTGCACCTGCAGCATCTGATACTGATTCTTCAACGCCATGCCCGCCGCTTCGGCGGCCTCGACGGTGTCGTGGTGCGACTTGAAGTGACCGTCGACCACCAGCGAATAGCCCTCGGTCGGCGCCTTGTCGGCGCGTAGGATTTTGCGCGGCTGCTGTTCTTCAGCCTCGATCTTCGGCTTTTTCATATTGGCTCCTGGTTGCGCCTCCCTTTACGACGAACGTCAGAAAAAGGCAGGAAAGAATGTCCGAACTCGTCTCTTGTTTTGTCTTTTGTTTTGCCGCGTCTTGTTGACGCGAACCGGCCCCCTATCCAGGTCTGGGCAGGCTTTCGCTCCAAAATGCTATGACGCTAATTTGACCGGCAAAGGCGGTGAGAGAGGTCTATATACAGATGTGACTTTGTTGTCGCTGCGCAAGACGTCGATCCCTGCGATCAACGGAAATAATTATGGGTGGGACCGGAAAAAACAACGAACATCCCGGCAAGGACGAGAAGAAATCGAACAAATCGCCGCCCAGGACGGCCGAGGACGACGACTGCGAAGATGGCGACATCGCCACGCCGAAACGCGATCGCTACGGCGCCGACGACCAGCCGTTATAGCGGCGCGCGGCCGAAATCCTCGCTCTCGATTTTCCGCATGCTTTCGACACCGAGCAAATGCGCGCCCCAGCCGCCGCGCGCCAGCGCGACCGCGCGATTCGGCGTGGCCAGCAGTGCGATCGCGATCATCGAGAGCGGCACGGCGCTGATCCAGTCGAGCCGCACCGGCGTCAGCTCCTCGGTACTGTCCTCATAGGGCCCGCTGCCGGCCATTAGACGCCAGCACGCGCATAAAATATCGCGCCGCGACCCGCCGCGCTGCGCGCATCCGAGCAGAGCCTGCATCGCGAGATGGGTGCGGACGCCGGCGCGGCTCTCGCCCGCCGACGCCGGCGTTTCGCCGAGCGACACCCGAAGCAGCAGACCGACCAGATCGAGGCCGGCAAGCCAGGCGCTCATCGGTTCGACCAAGCGCGGATTGCAATCGATCAGATACGGCGTCACGTCATCATCGGGCAGGATATAGTCGACCGACAAGGCGCCGTGCCAGGCGAGATTCTCGCCGATCGCCGCAAGCAGCGTACGCGCCTGCGGTGAGCTGACGCTTTGCTTGATCGCCTCGCCGCCGCCGGCGCCCGCGGCGATCTGCCGATAGGCATGAAAGCCGATCAATTTGCCGCGGCAAAACACGGCTTGCGCCTTCTCGGTGACGCCCGGCACGAATGCCTGCACCACCACCTCGTCGGCGAACGCGCCGCCTGCATTCAACTCCCCCACGGCGCGATCCAGATCGCCGGCGTCGCCCACGAACCAGACGCCGCGGCTGGCGGTGCCGATGGAGGTCTTGACGACGCACGGAAAATTCAAGGCAGCGCGCAGCTCGCTTTCGGATCGCACGATGCGCGTGGCCGGCTGCGGCAGGCCCAATCGATCGAGCAGCCGGCTGAACCCTGCCTTGTTGTGAACGGCGCGATAACTCTCAAATCCCGGCAGCGCCAGGCCGACGCGTTTCTCCAGCCGCTTCCGCACGCGCGCGAACAGAAATCCCTGTTCGTGGATCGGCAGCAGCACGTCGAAATGCCCCCTCGCCAGCAGCTTCTCGACAAAGGCGAGGAAGCCCGCCGGCTGGTCCCGCAGTCCCGGACAACGATGATATTTGCGGACGAAGCGCGAAAACCTGGCGAGGCAGAAGCGTGAGGGATCGCAGACCTCGACGTGATGCCCCGACAGCCCCATGATCGTGATCGCCTCGCGCGCCGAGGTGCTGTTCCCTTCTGAAACAAGCACCCGGAGCGGTTTTGTCAGTCGCTCGGAATCGACCATGACCGATCATTCCCGTCCTTGGTGCTTTTGTCTCTGCATTTAACGAGGCATCCTCCCTGTTGCGGCGCCCTCGCCGAAGGCAGCCATGCAGCGGTGTTCATGGACAAATAACCGGCAGACGGTATTTTCGGCAGGCCCTGCCGGGCCGTTCACTCAACAGGGTTCCGAATCGGACATGGTCGACGTTCTCGCCGCACCGCAACAAGCGAAGACGGACGCTTCGCTGCGCACACTGATACTGATCTCGACGGCGCATTGGGTCAGCCATTTCCATCTCTTCACCCTGCCGATGCTGTTCCCGTTCCTGAAAGCGCAGCTCGGCGTCGATTACCTCGAGCTCGGCTTCGCGCTGACCGTGTCCGCCGTGGTCTCGGGCCTGACCCAGGCGCCGATGGGCTATCTCGCCGACCATATCGGCGCCCGCAAGCTCCTGCTGATGGGGCTGACCCTCGGCGGTTTTGCCTTGATCATGCTCGGCCTGCATCTCAGCTATCCGTTCCTGATCGCGAGCGCCGTGCTGCTCGGCCTCGCCAACAGCGTCTACCATCCGGCCAATTACGCGATCCTGGCCACGCATATGGACGCGGCGCGGATGGGCCGCGCCTTTTCGATCCACACTTTCGCCGGGTACCTCGGCGGCGCAGTCGCGCCCGCGATCGTGGCCGCGCTGGTGAGCACGACCGGCGGCCTCGGCGCGCTGATCGCGGCGGGCGCCATTGGGCCGCTGGTGGCGATATTGCTTGTCGTCGTCGGCATCCCCGACGCCAGCGCCGCCGACCGCAAGGTCGATGGCGTGCATCCGCCGCGGCAAAGCGTCATCACACCCGCCCTGATCGTGCTGACGATCTTCTTCACGCTGTTGAGCCTTTCCAACGCCGGCATCGGCAATTTCGGCGTGGTGGCGCTGATGAGCGGATATGGCGCGTCGTTCTCGTCGGCGAATCTCGCGCTGACCGCGTTCCTCGGCTTCAGCGCCGCGGGCGTGCTGGCCGGCGGTTTTCTCGCCGACCACACCCAACGCCATGGCCAGGTGGCGGCGGCCTGTTTTGCCGTCAACGCAGGCCTCGTGCTGGTGATCGCAACCGTCCATTTGCCGTCGCTGCTGCTGACGGCGGCGATGGGGACGGCCGGATTCCTCGGCGGCGTGATCGCGCCCTCGCGCGACATGCTGGTCCGCAACGCGGCGCCTCCCGGCGCGGCGGGGCGGGCCTTCGGCATCGTTTCGACCGGCTTCAACCTCGGCGGCATCGCGAGCCCGCTGCTGTTCGGCTGGATCATGGACCAGAACGCGCCGCACTGGGTGTTCGGCGCCTCCGTGGTGTTCATGGTTCTCACGGTCCTACTGGCGCTGGTGACCGACCGCGGCCCCCAAGCCAAAGCCGGCTCCGAAGCGCCGGATGCGAGGCTGATGCAGCCCTGAACCTCACCCGCGGCGGTTGACAGCTCAGCGGGACCACCCATGATGCGGCCACAAATCAAACCCCGGGGTGAAATGCCATGGCCAACAACCCAGACCTCGTGATCCGCGGCGGCAACATTGCCGACGGTTTTGGCGGCGAACTGTTCGAGGCCGATGTGGCCATCAAGGACGGCCGCATTACCGAAGTCGGTCAAGTCGCGGGCAAGGGCACCGAGGAAATCGACGCCCGGGGCAAGCTGGTCGCACCGGGCTTCGTCGACGTCCACACCCATTATGACGGCCAGGTCACCTGGAGCCAGGACATCACGCCCTCTTCGCAGAACGGCGTCACCACCGCCATCATGGGCAATTGCGGTGTCGGTTTCGCGCCGTGCCGGCCGAGCGATCACCAGCGGCTGATCCAGCTGATGGAAGGCGTCGAGGATATTCCCGAGCCGGTGCTGAGCGCCGGCATTCCCTGGGCCTGGGAAAGTTTCCCCGATTACATGGAGTGGCTGTCGAAACGCAGCTTCGACATGGACGTCGGCGCGCAACTGCCGCATGCCGCGCTTCGCGTCTATGTGATGGGCGAACGCGGCGCGCGCCGCGATCCCTCCACCCCCGAAGACAACAAGGCAATGGCCGCGCTGGCCGGCGATGCCGTGCGCGCCGGTGCGTTGGGATTTTCGACCTCGCGTACCCTCAACCACCGCACCTCGACCGGCGATTATACGCCGACGCTGAAGGCCGGGGAGGATGAATTGACCGCGATTGCCGCCGCGATGCACGGCCAGGGCCGCAGCGTGCTGCAATTCGTGCTGGACCTGTCGACCATCAACGAAGACCTGCCGATGATGCTGCGGGTGGCCGAGAACACCAAAATCCCGGTTACGTTTTCGATCACCCAGAACGACAAGGCACCGCAGCGCTGGCGCCAGACATTCGATACCATCCGCGATGCCTCGGCCCGGGGCCTGTCGATCACGGCCCAGATCGCCGCGCGCCCGGTCGGGTTGATGCTGGGGCTGGAACTGTCGCGCAATCCCTTCCAGACCCATCCGAGCTACCAGGCGATTGCAAAACTGCCGCTGAAGGAACGGCTGGCGCGGCTGCGTCAGCCCGAGGTGCGCGCCGCCATCCTGAGCGAACACGCGACCTCGACCGACGATCCGCTGTTCTTCCGGCCGAACTACGACAAGATGTACCTGCTCGGCAATCCGCCCGACTACGAACAATCGCCGGAAAATACCCTGGGCGCGCAAGCCCGCCGCCAGGGCAAGCAGCCGGAAGAACTGGCCTATGACGCGATGCTGACGGATGACGGCCGCGGCATGCTCTATGTTCCGTTCCTGAACTATATCGACGGCAATCTCGACGCGACCCGCGAGATGCTGCTCGATCCGCATTCCGTGCCGGGATTGAGCGACGGCGGCGCGCACTGCGGCATCATCTGCGACGCGAGCTTCCCGACCTATCTGTTGACGCATTGGACGCGCGACCGCACCCGCGGCGAAAAGCTCTCGATCCCGTTCGTGGTCGCGGCGCAGTCGCGCAAGACCGCTTTGTCGGTCGGGCTGTACGATCGCGGCGTGATCGCGCCCGGTTACAAGGCCGACGTCAACGTCATCGACTACGACCGGCTGCATCTGCATCCGCCGAAGGTGCATTACGATCTTCCGGTCGGCGGCCGCCGCCTGCTGCAACAGGTCGACGGCTATGATGCCACCATCCTCTCCGGCGTGGTGACCCAGCGGGGCGGCAAGGCCACCGGTGCACACCCGGGCCGGCTGGTGCGCGGCGCGCGGGGCAGTGCACCGCGGATCGAGGCGGCGGCGTCGTAGGGCGGGATGCACGGGCTATCCAGTGCCCCGGCATTTCGGTTCTATCGCCATGCCTCCGGAATGCCGGGTCGGCTGGCCGGACGATGCTTGCTGAAGGTATGGCGCGCTCATACGCGCCCACTTCTGCTGATTCATTTTTTCAAACAGCGAAGACATATGTCTGCCATGGCGACGGCAACGGTTGCTCCCCTCCCCCCGCGAAGCGGCGGGG
>DATNMT010000372.1:0-2337 GCA_035602495.1 Bradyrhizobium sp. | reverse complement strand
GCAGGCCCCGGGCTATTGGGAATTTCCTGACCGCGATGGCAGCGCATAATCGTGGCAACTGGATCGAGGCGCTTCAGCCCATGGGGCTGCACCGAAAGCATCCGCCGATAGTAATCTGCTGCGTGGCTTCTCGTTTTCATGACCGCATCCTTTTGTCTCGAGAATTCCCTCGGGACGGACCGTCGCCGGTCGCTGACGATCAGGCAATTTGGCGAATCTGCGTACCGTAAAAGTACTTAACCCGGCCGCGGGAACAGGGCCGCGGACAACAAACACTCGCAGGCGAACGTTTATGCTCGAAATTGATTGCAATCGACGGCGTCAACGCATGGGGCGCTTATTGAGAAGCACTCCATGTCGATGGCCAATCTCGCGCGAGGCGGAAACATGCCTTGCTGCCCCGACGCCGGCGCATAACGGAATTGCAAAAAGACCGCGGTCGGCGCGACGATTCAAAAAGCTTCCTCGAATTGACAATGGTCAGTGCTGCCTCGGGGGTCCGGGGATTACCCTTGACCAAGATCAAAACCTCAGGAGAGAGCCATGGCTGCCTTCACTGGATCCCGAGCGTCCCTGAAATCCGGCATTGATGCTTCAGCATTAGAAAGTCCGTCGCACCTCGCTCCTGCGGCACGACCGCGTTTTTCGGGCTGGATGATCTGGACCGCGCTCGCGGTCACCCTTGCCGCCGGCCCCGCGCTGCCGCAAGCCGGGGTGCAGCTCGTCAAGGTGGATCTTTCGGTCGTCGCGAAAGGCTATCGGATGAGCAAGCTGATCGGCAGCAGCGTTACCAACGACAAGAGCGAGAAGATCGGCACCGTCGATGACGTAGTCGCCGACAAGGACAAGAAGCAGCTGAGCTTCGCGGTGCTGCAGGTGGGTGGTTTCCTCGGTCTCGGCGGACGTCTGGTGGCGATACCATATGACAGCCTCGTCATCGACGATAGCGGACAAAAGATTACGCTGCCCGGTGCGACAAAAGATGAGCTGAAGAAGTTGTCCGAATTCAACTATCCGGCGTCATAACACTGCTGCCTGGACGACCTCGATGCACGCATTGTCTGACGATATCCTGGAGCAGGTCAGCAGCCGCGAGGTGACGGGCGTCTTTCGTTCGCGGAAGGCGCTCATCGATGCTGCGGATGACCTGCTGGTCGCAGGATTCGACCGCGCGGACATCGATGTCAGTGCCCCGTTAGATGAGCTGCAACGGCGATTGAACTATCAGTCGATTCCGCCGGCGGATCTTGCCGATATTCCGACCGCCGCCCGGCAACCGTTGATAGACCAAGGCGACGTGCTGACCACCGACGCCGTTGTCGGCAGCCTCGCCGGTTGCATCGGCGCGGTCGCTATGGCGTATTTTCTCATCATACGCGGTATGGCGCCGCTCTCCGTCGGCATCGTCTCGGTCCTGACCGGGCTTGTTGTCGGCGGCGTCGCGGTGTTGGTGGTGCGTCGGCGGTTGCAACGAGAGCGGGTGCGGGGATTGGAGAAGCTTGCGGAAGCGCACGGCCTGCTAATCTGGGTGCGCGTCCAATCCCCCGAGAAGGAAGCCGAAGCTCAGGAAATTCTGGCGCGGCATGGCGCCGAAGCCGTCCACGTTCACGAAATCGAGCTGGCGAAAACGCCGGAGGATCTTCCGCTCCATTCGCTGCGAGTCGATCCCTGGCTGGGTGACGAACCACTCGGAAGGCCATAGCCCCGCTCACGCTGATCCGAGGTTGCCGGCCGGCGGCCTTGATCGGAGGACTCGGCGACGTTCCCGGCAACCGCCGTCATGGCGAAGCCCTCCCCCGCGAACGATAAACCTGGAGCAGAAGTTGATGGTCGTCATGGCTGCGCCGGTCACCTCAAATAAATTGCCTGCAATCGGCGGCGTGATCAGCCGAGCCGAGTAATCCCCTTGGTACAGACGAGGAGCCAGTCATGAAATCCGACAATGAAATCGAACGCGATGTCCGGGACGAGCTGAAATGGGATCCCGATCTTAACGCCGACGACATTGCGGTCTCGGTCAAAAACGGCGTTGTTACGCTGGCGGGCTTCACCCGTAGTTACACCGACAGACTTGAAGCCGAGGCCGCGGCGAAGCGGGTCGCGGGAGTCCACGCGGTCGCGAATGATATCGAGGTCCGGCTGCCGGCGATCGATCAGCGTCCCGATCCGGATATTGCGCGAGACGCGGTTACGGCGCTGAAGGCGGAATTGCCGATTTCGTATGACCGGATCAAGCTCGTCGTCAAGGACGGCTGGATCACTCTGGAAGGCGCGGTGGAGTGGCAATATCAGAAAACCACCGCTGAAACCGCGGTGCGAAAGGTGAAGGGCGTCAAG
>DATNMT010000352.1:0-2628 GCA_035602495.1 Bradyrhizobium sp. | reverse complement strand
CAACGGCCAGAAGACCTGGACCACGCTGGCGCAGCACGCCGACATGATTTTTTGTCTTTGCCGCACCGATCCGGCCGCGAAAAAGCAAACCGGCATTTCCTTCATCCTGATCGACATGAAGAGCAAGGGCATCACGGTGCGGCCGATCGAGACCATCGACGGCGGCTATGAGGTCAACGAGGTGTTCTTCGACGACGTCGAGGTGCCGCTCGAGAATCTGGTCGGCGAGGAAAACAAGGGCTGGGATTACGCCAAATTCCTGCTCGGCAACGAGCGCACCGGGATTGCCCGGGTCGGCGTTTCCAAGGAACGGATTCGCCGCATCAAGGAGCTGGCGTCGAAGGTCGAGTCCGGCGGCAAGCCGGTGCTGGAAGACGTCAAGTTCCGCGAGAAACTTGCCGAGGTCGAGATCGAGCTGAAGGCGCTCGAACTGACGCAGCTTCGCGTCGTCGCCGACGAGGGCAAGCACGGCAAGGGCAAGCCGAACCCGGCTTCCTCGGTGCTGAAGATAAAAGGCTCCGAAATCCAGCAGGCCACCACCGAGCTTTTGATGGAAGTGATCGGCCCGTTCGCCGCGCCTTACGACGAGCATGGCGACGACGGCAGCAACGAACAGATGGAATGGACCGCGCAGATCGCGCCGAGCTATTTCAACAACCGCAAGGTCTCGATCTACGGCGGCTCCAACGAGATCCAGCGCAACATCATCACCAAGGCCGTGCTGGGGCTTTAAGGGCGAAGCGGCGAGGGCGCAACAACAACAGGTGTCGTCCCCCGCGAAGGCGGGGGACCCAGTACGCCGCGGCGGTCGCGGCTCACGACGCGCTTGCGATTAATGGATCCCCGCTTTCGCGGGGATGACGATGGAAAATTTTGGAGAGAGTGAGAAGAGATGGATTTTGATTTGTCGGAGGAGCAGCGGCTTCTCAAGGAAAGCGTCGATGGCCTGCTGGGTTCGTCCTACGACTTCGAGGCGCGCAAGAAGTACATGAAGGAGAAGGGCGGCTGGAGCAGAAGCGCCTGGAACAGGCTGGCCGAGCAGGGCCTCTTGGGCTTGCCGTTCTCCGAAGACGATGGCGGTTTTGGCGCCGGCGCGGTGGAGACCATGATCGTGATGGAGGCGCTCGGCAAGGCGCTGGTGCTGGAGCCTTATCTTTCGACCGTGGTGATCGGCGGCGGCTTCCTGCGCCGCGGCGGCTCGGCCGCGCAGAAGGCCGCGCACATTCCCTCGATCATCGACGGCAGCAAGACTTTTGCGTTCGCGCAGCTCGAGAAGAATTCGCGCTATGATCTTTCGGATGTCGCCACCACCGCCAAGAAGAAGGGCGATGCTTACGTCATCGACGGCGAGAAATTCGTCGTGCTCAACGGCGAGACCGCCGACATGCTGGTGGTCACCGCGCGCAGCAAAGGCGCGCAGCGCGACACCAGTGGCATCGGCGTGTTCCTGGTGCCGGGCAACGCCAGGGGCGTGGCCAAAAAGGGCTATCCGACCCAGGACGGCCTGCACGCCGCCGACATCACCTTCACCGGCGTCGAGGTCGACGGGAGTGCTGCGATCGGCGATCCGGAAGCCGCGCTGCCGCTGATCGAGCGCGTAGTCGACGACGCCCGCACCGCGATGTGCGCGGAAGCCGTCGGCGCGATGGATGAATCGCTGAAGACCACGGTGGAGTACCTGAAGACCCGCACGCAATTCGGCGTGCCGATCGGCAGCTTCCAGACCCTGCAGCACCGCGCCGCCGACATGTTCGTCGCGGTCGAGCAGGCCCGCAGCATGTCGATGTTCGCCACCATGGCCGCCGATTTCGACGACGCCAAAGAGCGCGCCACCGCGGTGGCGGCGGCGAAAGTGCAGATCGGCAAGTCCGCAAAATTCGTCGGCCAGCAGTCGATCCAGCTCCACGGCGGCATCGGCATGACCCAGGAGGCCAGGATCGGCCACTACTTCAAGCGGCTCACCATGATCGAGAACACCTTTGGAGACACCGACTACCATCTGCGCCGCGTCACCAACTCCGGCGGGCTGGTGTAGCCGCAACCGTCATTCCGGGGCGCGCGTAGCGCGAACCCGGAATCTCGAGATTCCGGGTCTGGTCCTTCGGACCATCCCGGAATGACCAATAAATGTAACCCGTCATTCCGGGGCGATGCGAAGCATCGAACCCGGAATCTCGAGATAACAACTTCTGGATTCCGGGTCTGCGCCAAGTGGCGCATCCCGGAATGACGTAAAAGGAGACAATCGTGAAATCCACCCCGTTCGATCTCACCGGAAAAGTCGCCGTCATCACCGGCTCCAGCCGCGGCATCGGCCGCGCCTCGGCGGAGCTGCTGGCAAAGCTCGGCGCCAAAGTGGTGATCTCCAGCCGCAAGGCGGACGCCTGCGAGGAAGTCGCGGCCGGCATCAAGAAGGCCGGCGGCGATGCCCATGTCATCCCCTGCAACATCTCGCGCCGCGCCGAAGTCGAGGCGCTGATATCGGGCGCCACAAAACATTGCGGCAAGATCGACATCCTGGTCTGCAACGCCGCGGTCAATCCCTATTACGGCCCGCTGCTCGACATCAAGGACGAGGCCTTCGACAAGATCATGGGCAGTAACGTCAAGAGCAACATCTGGCTCTGC
>DATNMT010000328.1:0-16436 GCA_035602495.1 Bradyrhizobium sp. | reverse complement strand
CGCGATGCCGGCAGCGAGCGCGGCTGCAAGTGACTTCATCGTCCTTCCCTCCGTTTTCTCGTTGAGGGCTTCGGTCGAGAGTTGTCTTCTATCCGGCTTGGCGGGCGCGTGCAAAGCCAAAGGCGGCGCGCGAAGCAGATGACTAAAATGCGGGCGGAACTTCTGTTGCCTCTCCCCGATTGCAAGCTTAGGCGTGTCCCGGACGCGGCGCAGCGTTCTTCACGGTGCGCCGCAGAGCCGGGACCCACTGCGCATTTTGCGTGGGCCCCGGATTAGCAGCGCACCACGCCGCAAAAGGCATAGCGCGTCAAAGACGCGCGTGAACGCGCTGACGGCGCTGCGCAGCATCCGGGGAACGTGCGCACCAACTACCGTGAGCGATTTCAAAACCCCGGCAGCGCGGTGACGAAGACATTGATGGCGCCTTCGGCTTCCGCGATCACGCGCAGCGTCTTGGAATCGAAGGCGATGTCGGCGAGGTGCAGGCTGGTGATGTCGGCCGTCACCCGCACGCCGTCCTCGTTCTTCTGAAAGTCCGCGATCGCGGCGGCGATCTTCTTCTGCGCGTTGGTCGCGAACGGCTTGAGATCGATAGTGGCTTTCTCGGCCAGCGCCTTCTGCAGATGCGGCATCGCCGCGCGCGCCGCGGCGCCGAGCAGCCCGAAGGCGGCTTCCGATTCGACGGCGAGTTCGATGTTGGCAAGCCGCAGCGTCTGCTGTCCCGGGTCGAGCACCGGCTTGCCCCAGATGTGCACGCTGGCCTCGCCGCCGAATCCGAAGAAGCTCTTTTTCTCCCTGGCGTTGACCAGCAGCGAAATCAGGAGCCGGTCGCCCGACGCCGCAACGGAGGCGCGCTTGACGGTGACATCGACCGAGCCGGTACCGTCCTCCGGGAATGTCCGGCCTTCGAATTGCGCCTCCACGATCTTGCTGATGTCGGTGAACGGCACGTCGATCGGAACGGCGATCGAGACCCCGCCCGGGGTCGGCGGCACGATGCTGAGCGTCGCCGGAAACGGGCAGTCGGGCTTGGTCGGCAGCGAGGTGATGCGGGTCTCCGCCTCGATGCCGATGGTCGTCGTCACCGCCTGGGCATCGACGCGGGGCTGCGTAGCGAGCGCGCGGGTCGGCCGCAGTTCCAGCCAGAGCGGCGGCAGGGTCGAGGCGGCGCCGGTGCCCTGCAGCGGAATCGAGCGGCAGGCCCTGGCCCATTGCGCCCGTGCGTTCTGCTCGAAATTGCGATCGTTGCGGATCCGGCTCTCCACCGCCGCGATCTGCTCGGCGACGTTCTTGTCGATCAGTGGCTTGACCTGCGCCGGGACGTTGACCTTGGCGCCGGCCACCGCAAGGCTGGAGTCGCTGAGCGTCACCTGTCCGGCCAGGTTGGGCTCCATGTGCCAGCTTGCGGCGAGTTTCGGCCGCGAGGTGAAGGTGACATTGCCCTTGATCTCGGCGCTGGCATTGAGCGCCTTGATGTTCACGCTGCCGATCTGCTTGGCGACATTGCCGCCCAGCACGCCGGCCAGCGCGTCGCCGACCGCGCCGGTCGCCTTCGCCGACAGCGAGCCGGTCACGTTCAATTTTCCCATCAGCGGCATTGTCAGCGTCAACACGTCCTGCGCGCCGCTCGCCGCGAGCGGCCCGCGCGAGGCGGTCCAGCCGATGTCGGCGTTTTGCAGGACCTGCGACACCGGATTGTCGGCCTTGCCGGCGAAGTTGCGCGGCGCGCTGCGATCGGCGGCGTCGCGAACGGCTGCAAGCGCGATCGCGACCGGCGCCATCACGAACGAGTTGCGCGACGCCGGCGGCAGCGGCGGCAATTCGACCAGCAGCGGCGCCGGAACCGCGCCGCGCGGCGCCAGCCAGTTCATCGCCAGCAGGCTGACGAAAAACGAGACCGCGACCACCGCGATCCCAAGCAGGATTGTTTTGAGGCTCACCGCCGGCCGCATCGTCCCCCCGGACTGATTCAAGCGCGGAGACTACAGGGCAGGTCCGGGGGGCGCCAGAAGGGACAACGTGAATTAATCGAAAGAATCCCGGGCCTTACTTGTGTCGTCTCGACGCCGCAAAGCTTTCCACACTGTCGTCCCTGCGCAAGCAGGGACTACGGTGAATTTGTTTCCAACTAGAAACAAAAATGGCGCGACCTGCCGCGACCTCATCCTGAGGAGCCCGCCGAAGGCGGGCGTCTCGAAGGACGAGCCGACTTGCGCTTTGCCAGTTGTTGCAACGATTGGAAATCGCCCCGGATGAACGCCTCCTTCTTGGCGCGACTCCATTTCTTCAACTTGCGCTCGCTTTCAATCGCATCGGTAATTCGATCAAACCATTGCGAGAAAATCAGTTCCACCGGCCTGCGAGAGGCGGTGTAGCCTTCGAACGTCCCGGCATTGTGCTGAGCTACTCTAATTTCGAGCGAATTCCGGGTGATCCCCACATAGTAGCTCCCGTCGGCACACCTCAGTATGTAGAGCCACGCCCCATCTGCCATCGAGTAACCGCCCCATCCTTCGAGACGCGGCGAAGACGCCGCTCCTCAGGATGAGGCTAACTGAGACCGCGGCAATTTAAGAGACAATTTGTTTCCGGCCAAAAATAAAAATGGCGCGGAGACCGCGCCATTTCTTTTTGATAAAGCTCGCTTTCAGTCGTCAGCCAATCAGCCCCGCCTGCCGTCGGTATTGTCGGCGCGGCGGTCCATCGGCAGCACGATCACCTTGGTGCCGACGTTGACCCGCGAATAGAGGTCGGTGACGTCTTCATTGGTGAGGCGGATGCAGCCGGACGAGACGTGGGTGCCGATCGTGCCGGGCGCGTTGGTGCCATGAATGCGATACACCGTGCCGCCGAGATACATGGCGCGGGCGCCGAGCGGATTGCCGGGGCCGCCGGCCATCTGGCGCGGCAGATAGGGCTGGCGCGCGATCATTTCCGGGGGCGGGGTCCAATCCGGCCACTCGGCCTTCTTGGTGATCGACTGCACGCCCGACCAGGTGAAGCCGTCGCGGCCGACGCCGATGCCGTAGCGGATCGCCTGGCCGCCGCCGAGCACATAATAGAGATAGGTGTTGGGGGTATCGATGACGATGGTGCCGGGCGCCTCGCGGGTGGCATAGCTGACGATCTGGCGCTTCAGCCGGGCCGGCATCTCGACCGCGGTGCCTTCGTCCTCGGAGGGTGCGGCCTGGACCGGCGGCGGCGCCGATTGCCCCGGCGGGGCCATGATGAAGGGGAAGAGCTCCAGCGGCGCAGCCGCAGCCGAGCCGGAAAATGCGACCACGCCGATCGCCAGCGCTCCGAAGGCGGCGGCACGGCGGCCATTCAGCTTCAATGCATCCAGATTGAGCATGGTGGGTCCCCTGTTTGAAGTCCGTTCGCGCGCCCGGGCGCCATTCGGCGCCTCGTTGGGTCGATCACTACAGGGCAGGGGTTTCAGAACGTTTGCGTCGGGAGCGTAAAATGGTTTCGTCGTGGTAAGGAAATGTTTCGTCTTTGTGTCGTGGCGGACGAAAACTGCCAATGGAGCCCAAAAAGGAGTCTCTAAACCAGTGTGACGTCACACGCCTGAAATATCCATAGAACAACGTCGGGAAATCGAGAATCACTCGCTCCCGGGTTCCCTTCATGCGGATATTGATCGCGACCGATGCTTGGCACCCGCAGGTGAACGGCGTGGTGCGCACGTTAACCTCTTTGGCCAACAGCGCCGCCGCGCTGGGCGCCGAGGTCGAGTTTCTGACCCCCGACGGGTTTCCCTCGATCGCGGTGCCGACCTATCCGGGCTTGCGCATCGCCTGGCCGAATCGGCGCGAGATTGCCCGCAGGATCGAGGCGGCCGCGCCGGACGCCATCCATATCGCGACCGAGGGTCCGGTCGGATGGGCGGTGCGCGGCTATTGTCGCCGCCACAAACTGGCTTTCACCACCTCCTATACGACCCGCTTCCCGGAATATATCGCGGTCCGCTCGATCATTCCGGCCAGCGTCAGCTACGCTGTGCTGCGGCACTTCCATTCGGCCGCCGCCACCACCATGGTCGCGACCGCCTCGCTGCGGCAGGAGCTCGCCGTCAAGGGCTTCAAGAAACTCGGCAACTGGACGCGCGGGGTCGACACCGACCTGTTCCGGCCCGACGATCCGGTCGAACTCGATTTGCCGAGGCCGATCTTCATGACGGTCGGCCGGGTCGCGGTCGAAAAAAACATCGAGGCGTTTCTGGATCTGGACCTGCCGGGATCCAAGGTGGTGATCGGCGACGGACCGCAGCGGGCCGAGCTGACGCGCCGCTATCCGAAGGTCGGCTTTCTCGGTGAAAAGAAGGGCCGGGAATTGAGCGCGTATTTCGCGGCGGCGGACGTCTTCGTGTTCCCGAGCCTTACCGATACCTTCGGCGTCGTGCAGCTCGAGGCGCTGGCCTGCGGCACGCCGGTGGCGGCCTTCCCGGTCACGGGCCCGCTGGACGTGATCGCCGATCACCCGATCGGCGCGCTGGATAACGACCTGCGCAGCGCCTGCCTGCGCGCGCTTTCGATGTCGCGCGAAACCTGCCGCAGCTTTGCGCTGGAGCGCTCCTGGGAAAACAGTGCCAGGCAATTCATCGGCAATCTGAGCGCGTTGCAGCCGAGCCGTTCGCTGCGACCGGCCCGCCGCATCGCCGCGCGAGGCGCCGTGCAAGGCTAACTGGTAAGTCTACTTGAATCCTCTGGAAACAGCGAGCGAGAGCCACGATGGCAGAAATCATGAAGCTTGACGACACAAGGCAGCTGGACTTCGACCGCGAGACGGTCGAGCAGGCCTATGACCGCTGGGCGCCGGTCTATGACCTCGTGTTCGGCGGGGTGTTCTCCAAGGGCCGCAAGGCGGCGATCGCGGCGACCAACAGGATCGGCGGCCGCGTACTTGAGGTTGGCGTCGGCACCGGCATCTCGTTGCCGCAATACGCAGCCCATCTTCGCATCTTCGGCACCGACATTTCGGAAGCGATGCTGCGCAAGGCGAAGCGACGGGTCGACGAACTGCGCCTGAAGAACGTCGAGGGTCTCGCGGTCATGGACGCGGAGAAGCTGGAATTTCCCGACGATTCTTTCGACGTGGTGATGGCGCAATATGTCGTGACCGCGGTGCCGAATCCGGAAGCGGCGCTGGACGAGTTCGCCCGGGTGCTGCGGGTGGGCGGTGAACTGATCATCCTGACCCGCGTCAGCGCCGATGCCGGGATGCGCCGCTTCATCGAGCAGCGCCTGCAGCCGGTAGTGCGTCCGCTCGGTTTCCGCACCGCCGAATTCGCCTGGTCACGTTATCAGCAATGGCTGGCAGGCGCGCATGGCATGGAATTGGTCGAGCGCCGTCTGGTGCCGCCGCTCGGACACTTCTCGCTGGTCCGTATCCGAAAGACGGAAATGGCTGCCGCTGCCTGATCCAGGGCGACGCGACGTCCGCCGATTGCGACATCGCGTGAACGTCATGTGACATTTTCATGATGTCACACGCCGTACATCGAAACCATGTATAACGAATCGACTTATTTTGGGGGAGAGAATGATCAAGAACTTCCGTGAACAGCTGCGCATCCAGCGCTGGGACGATCACCGCTATTATCATCACAGCCGGATCAACCAGAGCCTGCACTTCGTCAGCGCGGTCAGCTTCCTGATCGGCTATCTGATGATGTTTTTCGATCCGGTGGCATCGGCGCTGATCGGCTGGCTGGTCTCAATGACCTCCCGCCAGGCCGGCCATTTCTTCTTCGAGCCGAGGGGCTACGACCACATCAATCAGACGACCCACGAGCACAAGGAAGAGATCAAGGTCGGCTATAATCTGCAGCGCAAGGTCGTGCTGATGTCGATCTGGGCAGCGTCACCCTTGGTGTTGTACTTCGATCCGACGATGTTTGGATTGTTCACCCCTTGGACCTCGCCGGCCGATTTCATGCGCCAGGTCGCCAAGATCTGGCTGGTGGTGGGCATCGGCGGCCTCCTGTTCCGCACCGTGCACCTGTTCTTCATTCGCGACGTCGAGACCGGCCTGGTCTGGATGACCAAGATCCTGACCGATCCCTTCAACGACTTCAAACTCTATCACAAGGCGCCGCTGTATCTGTTGCGCGGCGAACTGATCGATCCCGGCCTCGATATCCTCGAGCACGAAGGATTCGAAGAGCAGCACGCCTGAGCGACTTGCTCGAAAAGAATGCCATTCAACAATGCTTCGTCATGCCCGGGCTTGTCCCGGGCATCCACGTTTTTCGTCCGCCGTCATTCCGGGGCGATGCGAAGCATCGAACCCGGAATCTCGAGATTCCGGGTCTGGTGCTACGCACCATCCCGGAATGACGATGCCAAATGAAAGGACGTGGATGGCCGGGCAAAGGCGAGCGGAAGCGACGCCGTCCTTCGGACGGCTATGCCCGGCCATGACGGTGAGGCAATGACGTTGAATGATGGATCGCTCTCAGCGCGAAAAGCGGCTCGCGATCATCTCCTTGAGAATCTGCCGGCGGATGGTCTTGTTGGTGAGGGAGGCATGGTGCCACCACCAGCCGTCCTGCTTCATTTTCCCGGCCGCGGCGACAAAGCGATCGGCGACCTGGGCAAAGTCCGCTTCCGTGTAGTTCAGGCTGAAGATCAGCCGGCCGGTTCCGACCCAGCTCAGCGCCAGCCCTTCGGCGCGCAAATAATATTGCAGCATCCAGTTATAGCGCGACGGCTCGGCGTAATGCACCGTCCAGATCGAGGACAAATTAGCGACGCGCACCGGCAGATCCTGCGCGGCCAGCATGGCGTTCAACTGCGCCGCGCGCACGTTCCAGATCTCGTCGAGCCCGTTGTAGACGGAACGAAAATTGGGGCTGTTGAGCCGGCTGAGAAATTCATCCATCGCCGACATCACATAGGGATGCGAGTTGAAGGTGCCGCGCGCGAAGCAGACGTCGGCGGGGCGGTCGTCGCGGAAGCGGCGCATCAACTGCCGGCGCCCGCAGACCACGCCGACCGGCAGGCCACCGGCCAGGCTCTTGCCGTAGGTGACCATGTCGGCGCGCACGCCGAAATATTCCTGCGCGCCGCCGGCGGCGAGCCGGAAGCCGACGAACACTTCGTCGAAGATCAGGACGATGTTGCGCTCGGTGCAGACCTGGCGCAGCGCCTTCAGCCACGCGCCATAGGCCGCGCGGTCGAAGCCCGCGGTTCGCGAACTGTCGACCAGGGCGGAATCGCCGGGCGCGTTGGCGTTGGGGTGCAGCGCCTGCAGCGGATTGACCAGCACGCAGGCGATGTCGCGCCGCGTCTTCAGCACGCGGAGCGTCCGTTCCGACATCTCGGCGAGCGTATAGGTTTCGTGCGGCGAGATCGGGTTGCCGACGCCGGGCTGCACGTCGCCCCACCAGCCGTGATAGGCGCCGGCAAACCGAACCAGATGCGTGCGCCTGGTGTGATAGCGCGCCAGCCGCACCGCCTGCATCACGGCTTCGGTGCCGGACATGTGGAACGAAACCTCGTCGAGCCCGGAAATCGCGCACAGCCTTCGGACATTGTCGGCGACGACGGGATGATAGAAGCCGAGCACCGGGCCGAGCGGCCGGGTGCGCTTCTCGGCGCTCTCGATGCATTCCTTGTAGAAGTCGTTGCCGAAAATATTGACGCCGTAGGAGCCGGTGAGGTCGTAGAACACGTTGCCGTCGAGATCGGTCAGCGTGACGCCGGAAGAGGACTGCATGAAGCTGCCGGCGCCCAGATTCTCGCGCACCAGCCGGCTATATTGAAACGGCACGCGGTAGCTTTGCGTGAATTGCAGATCGGAGATCTGGTCCGAGGCTTCCGACGTCGTTTGCCGGCTGCGGGCGAAGCGGTCCTTATAGAGGGCCGCGAGCCGGAAGAAACCGGCATGACGCCGGGCGGCGACCTCGGCGGGGGCGCCGTCGGAGCTGAAGAACGCCTCGCTGTCGAACTCGTAAAACGGCACCATTCGGGCGACCAGGCGCGACATCTTCGAATGCCCGGCCAGCGAGCGGTGCTTGGCGCGCGACAGCGCCAGCCGGGCCTTGACCTTGGGGGCGACCACGGCGGTCGCGGCGACCGCGCCGGCGGCGAGAGACAGAATCGGAATCGACGAATCCATGCGACAAGCGCTAATCAGTCCTTCTGACAGATTCATGACAGTCAAAAACCTCATCGCGACCTTCACCCAGCAGGAAGACCTGAACTTTCTGCTCACCAACCGCATCCCGCGGGCGGCGCTGACCCGCTTCATGGGCTGGTTCAGCAAGATCGAGCAGCCGCTGATCCGCGACCTCTCGATCGGCTGCTGGCGGCTGTTTTCCGACCTCGATTTGTCGGAAGCGCGCCGGGCGGATTTCAAGAGCCTGCATGACTGCTTCACCCGCGAGCTCAAGCCCGGCCTGCGCCCGTCCGATCCGGACCCGGCCGTCGTGGTCAGCCCGTGCGACGCCATCATCGGCGCGTTCGGCTCGATCGCCGATACCGAACTGTTTCAGATCAAGGGCGCGCCCTACGCGCTGGTCGACCTGATCGGCGACCCGGCGCTGGTCGAGGCGCACCGCAACGGCCGCTTCATCACGCTGCGGCTGATGTCGAGCATGTACCACCGTTTCCACGCGCCCTGCGACGCGCGGATCGAGCAGGTCAGCTTCATCCATGGCGATGTCTGGAACGTCAATCCAATCGCGCTGAAACGGGTCGAAAAACTGTTCTGCAAGAACGAGCGTGCGGTGATCAGGACAAGGCTTGCAACCGGCGAAGCCCTGACCCTGGTGCCGGTCGCGGCCATCCTGGTGGCCAGCATCCGGCTGAATTTTCTCGACCGGATGCTGAATGCGCAAA
This sequence comes from Bradyrhizobium sp., assembly GCA_035602495.1. GTDB lineage: Bacteria > Pseudomonadota > Alphaproteobacteria > Rhizobiales > Xanthobacteraceae > Bradyrhizobium. The sequence goes on along the minus strand of DATNMT010000328.1, from coordinate 7,593 downwards.
CGCCGCCGCCGCTGGTCTTCCCCTGCGATGTCAGCGTCCGCAAGGGCGACGAACTCGGCTGGTTCGAGCACGGCTCGACCATCATCGTGCTGGCGCCGGACCATTTTGAATTTTGCGACAACGTCACGGCATCCGCGCGGATCTCGGCCGGTCAACCGCTGCTGCGAAAACCTGCCTGAATATTGGCGGCGGCGTTTTCAGACGGAACCACCTTGGAGCATGATCCGGAAAAGTGGGAACCGGTTTTCCGAAAAGATCATGCTCAAACAAAAAGATAGAGCGGGATGACGATTCGAAGAAAAGTCATCCTGCTCAGCGCCTTTTCTTCGGCGGCGGTTTTGGTTTCGGCGGGGCGATCGGTTTCGGCTTCTGCAGGGCAGGCTTGTTCTGCAATCCACCCTCGCGCAGGCCGGGTGCGTTGGGCGGCGGCGGCAAGCCCGGTTGTTGCTGCTGGCCGGTTGGCTTCGGCTGTCCCGCCGGCGGCAGGCCGCCCGGCGCGGGCGGCAGTGGTTTTTGCTCGCCGGTTCGCTTCGGCAGCCCCGATGGGGTCGGCGAACCGGGCTGCTTCGGCAAGCCGTTCTGCTTCGGCAATCCCGGCTGTGGCGCAGAGCCGGGTTGCTTCGGCAAGCCGTTTTGTTTCGGCAGGCCATTTTGTTTAGGAAGATTCTGCTGGCGCGGCGGTGTGGCGGCCGGATTATTCCTGGCCGGATTTTGCTGCCGTTGAATCTGCTTCCGGGTGACGAGCTGGCGGCCGACGTTCTGCGCGGCGTGAACCTGGCGCACGATGCCGCGATCGCGCAGCGCCTGCTGCGGCGAGATCGAAAGCGGCACCGCGGCGATGCGCCCGCCGGCGCCGGGGCGGATGGTGAAGCCGCTCGCGCCTTGCGTCAGAGAACCGAGCCGCGAGCCGTCATGGCCATTGACCTCGATCCGTCCGACCCTGCCGTCGGCGTCGGGATAAAGTTTGATGGCGACATTGTTGGCGCTGGTGGCGGTGGCGCCTTCCGGCACCTCGACGAGGCCAGTGGTGCCGCGAATGCCGAGCGTCGCGGTCGGCGTCGAGATTCGCATGTCGCCAGTCTTGGCGACGGCGGCGGCGGCGAACGCCACCGTGCCCCTGGCGATATCGAACAGCGCGCCGTTTTGCTTGCCGCCGTCCTGGTAGACGAAACTGTCGATCTCGATCCGGGCACTGGCCGTGAGATTGAAGGTGGTGGCGTCGTTGAAGGTGACGCCGAGCGTGGAATTGGCCGATGTCACCAGCACGTCGCCCATGAAGACGTCGTCCTCAAGCTTGAGCGCGAGAGAATTCTTGTTGCGGATGACGGTCGCCGTTCCGGTCAGCGTCGCGACGTTTCCGATCGGCTCGTCGGTTGTGGTTGCGGCGGCCGGTGCGGGTGAGGGCGAAGCCGCGGGCGCTGGTGCTTGCGCCGGGGGCGGCGGTTGATTTTGCGCCAGTCGCGTCGGCCCGGAAATCCCGCCGGTGGCGACCCGCGCCGGCGGGGCGTCCATCGGCGACGGCGTCGCCGAGACATTTGCAGCGGCCATTGCGAGACAGGCCAGCAGCGAGAGCGCGAATGAAATCCGATGCCGCGTCACGTTGGAACCTGCTGCTGGGGCGAAATCGAGATGACGGTTTCGTGAGCTAGGCGCGATACGACTGAACGGCGCCTGAATATTCTGAAATGAGTAAGACAGTCCCGGCCCCCGGGAAAGGCGATCCAGGCCGAAATCCAGCTTAAAAACGTGTCGATCCGATCGGGCACAACTTGCTGTCGTTGTCCCCGAACTGCCGATTGTTGCCGATTTAACGCAGACGGGAGGATTTTGACGCCGCGTTTTGGCGGTTGCCCTTCGCACCGGATATTCACGCTAGGATAAAAAAAGCGCCTGAGAGGCTTCAGGGCTGGGGGGCGGCGGCGACCTTCGAGGGCGAGTTCTCCAACGTCACGCGCTCCTACGCCGGCAAAGGCGTGGTGCGCTACGCCTGGTGATCGCCGCCGGCCACCCGGCCGGCATTTGCGCCGTCGCTCAGCCGTGCCGATACCTGGTCGTGCCAGTACCTGGAACCAGGTTGATCGGCTTCGACGGCCGCGCCGTGGGTGTCTCGGTGACCGGAGTTTCGGCCGTCGCCGCCGGCGCATCGGTCTCGAACACCGCCCGGCAGCCCTCGCTCAACTCGTCACGGCGGCTTTCCATGCAGGCGGTGATGCCTGCCACGTTGGGGATTTCGGAAGCGCACAGCCGCATCGCGTCGCCGGAACACAGCTGCTCCTGCTCGAACGTATAGGCGTGGGAGACGGTGGTCAGCATCCCGAACATGAGCACGGTCGCGGCGATCAATCCGATCGCTGAAGATGACGAAATCATCTGAGGCCCCCTTTTGGGAGCGCCCGGTCGTATGCCGATCCCGCCGCTCCTTCCGCCGCAAGAACTACCGATCGACCGTTGCCGGCCTTTTGCGCGGCAAGCCCAAAATGGTTTCGTCGGGCGGGGGATTGTTTCGTCGCGGAGCCGGGACAGCAGCGCTGACCGATCCTTCGCCGCCAAAAAGGCCCCGCGGGGCCACATCAAGAGAAATGATGTTTCAGCTCACCCGGTACACCGTGCGCGATCACTCGCGGGACGGCATGTATCCCGACCCCGACAATCCCGGCCTGATGTGCAAGGATTTTGTCGTCGGCGGCATCACCGGTTCGAGCTGCTCGAATTTCTGAGCCTGAAAATGAAAACGCCCGGCGGCTGGAATGATCCAGAACCGCCGGGCGTTCTAATCACTGGGTAACTGAGCCCTAGAACACGCCAAGTATGATCGCCCCGACAAAGGCGAATGCGACATACGCAGCGAGAACGCTCAGTCTGCTGACGAAAGGACCGAAAGAGGTCATCGTAGGAATCTCCCTGGTTCACGTCACTGCCCGCTGTAACGCCAAAACTAGCAAACCGTTCCACCGTGAAAAAGTAAGGGCTGCTGTCGCTCGCGCCGTCGCTGCAGCGCAAAGCGTGGTTAAAAATTCGTTAAATCAAGACGTTGAAGAGTCCTTAAATAAATTCGCGCAAACCTGCGCGGATGACGCGCGGAGTTCGTTTGTATCTCGTCGGCTCCTTCGTCCTTGTTTCGCTGGCAGGTTGCGGCCGCGGATTTTTCCAGTCCGCGGAGCGCGAACCGTGGCGGGCTGAGGCCGAAATCGCGTGCCTGAAGTCCGGCGCCGTCAAGGAAGGCCCCGAACTGGTGCGGATCGACCCGATTTCGGGCCCCGGCGTGTGCGGTGCGGAATATCCGCTCAAGGTCGCAGCGCTCGGCGAAAGCAGCAGCAGTTTTGGTTTTGCCGACGACGATCTGCGGCCGCCTGGCACCATCGGTAATGCGCCGCGCTGGCCGATCTCGCAGCCCCCGTCGTCGGCGCCAACCTATTCGGACCGCGCGCTGCGCCAGCCGGGCTATGGCGCCGCGCCGAACGGCCCGATTTCATTGACCGCGCCCGGTGTCGCGCCGGAAGAGGACGACATCGATCTGCCGCCCGAGGGCACGCCAGGGTTGAGCCAGCCGCCGGCCAACAGGCCATATCCTGGACGCTACTCGGCGCCGCCGGCCTATCCGCCGCGCGACCGCGCCGCCGCGCCTTATCCGGAGCGCCCCGCTGTCGCCGCGCCTTATCCTCAGGCCGAGCCGCTGCCGCGCCTCGGGCCGGCGCAGGGCAATTCCGTCGCCGCCTTCGGTCCGGTCGCGGTAAAACCGGCGGCGACGCTGGCCTGTCCGATCGTCTCGGTGCTGGATCGCTGGCTCGCCGATTCCGTGCAACCCGCCGCCATGCGCTGGTTCGGCGCGCGCGTGGTCGAGATCAAGCAGATCTCCGCCTATTCCTGCCGCGGCATGAACGGCAATTCGCAAGCCCATATTTCCGAACACGCCTTTGGCAACGCGCTCGATATCGCTGCCTTCACGCTCGCCGACGGCCGGCGGATCACGGTGAAGGACGGCTGGAAGGGGCTGCCGGAGGAGCAGGGTTTTCTGCACGACGTGCAGGCCGCGGCCTGCCAGCAATTCACCACCGTGCTGGCGCCGGGCTCCAACGTCTATCACTACGATCACATCCACGTCGACCTGATGCGCCGCGCCTCGCGGCGGCTGATCTGCGAGCCACAGGCGATGTCGGGCGAGGAAGTCGCCGCGCGGGCGTCGGGGCGCAACCCTTACGCTTCGCGCGAACCGTTCGTCACCGGATCGCTCGGCGGCACGAGGCAGGTGCATCCGCACAAGCAACGCCAAAAGATCGACGAGGAAGATGAGTTCGAGGACGATTAGCGCGAGCGCTCGCTCGCGTTCCCGGTTCGATCCAGAAATGTCCGGTCGGCGCTTCCGCGCAAGCCAATCGCGATAGACCATAGCGAAATCGCGCGGCTGCATTGCAGCGTTGATCCGGCCAACAGCCAAGCCTTGGCAGCGATGACCATTCTAAACTAGGTTTCGCGAAGGCATCGGATTTGGCAAAAGAGTAAATCATGACATCACCGCAGCGAACGGGAACCGGCGGGATCGCAGTGGCGCTGGGGAGCGCGCTGTTGTGCCTGCTGGGCGCGGCGGCTTACGCGGAGGATGCCGACAACTATCCCAATAGACCGGTCATCATGATCGTGCCGTTCGCTCCCGGCGGCGCTTCCGATTTCGTCGCCCGCATGATCCAGCCCGGGGTCAGCCAGATCCTCGGCCAGCAGATCGTGGTCGACAACCGGCCTGGCGCGGCGGGCATCATCGGCACCGACTTCGCGGCTCGCGCGGCGCCGGACGGCTACACGGCGTTTCTCGGCAATGTCGGCACCGTCTCGATCAACCCGGGCGCCAACGCCAACATGCGCGTCAGGCCCGACAAGGACCTGGCGCCGGTGTCGATTTGCGCCGACACGCCAAGCATCCTGATCACCCGGCCCGACTTTCCCGCCAACAGCGTCGGCGAACTGGTTGCCTATGTGAAGGCGAACCAGGGCAAGGTCACCTTTGCCTCGCCTGGCAGTAGCACGCTCAATCGGCTGGAAATGGAGGTGTTCAGGAAAGACGCCGGACTCGACATGGTGCATGTGCCCTACAAGGGCGGCGCCGGCCCGGCGGTGACGGACGTGCTCGCGGGGCACGTCGACCTGATGTTCACCACGCTTTCATCGGTGCTGGAATTCGTCAGGGAGAAGAGGGTCAAGGCGCTTGCGGTGACAACGAGAGAACGAATGGCCGAACTGCCCGACCTGCCGACCATGTACGAACTCGGTTGGAAGAACCTGGTGACGTCGTCCTGGCAGGGCGTGCTGGTGCCGGCCGGCACGCCGGGGCCCATCGTCGACAAACTGCACGCCGCGATCGTCAAGGTGCTCGCCGATCCGGAAATCCAGGCGCGCATGCGCAAGGGCGGCGCGATCGCCGTCTCCAGCCCATCGCCTGATGATTTCAGGGCCTATCTGGATTCGGAGACCGCCAGGTGGACCAAGGTGATCGAAGAGAGCGGCGTGCGGTCGGATTGAGCTACCGCCGCGATTGGCGCCGGCCCGTGGCCCCGCGGTTGACAGCGCGCGCACGAAAATGATCCTTCCTTGCACCGGGTATCGGCTGGACCAGGCCGTATTCGCCGGAATTCGAAACGAAGAAACGGAGACACAAGCGTGGAACAGGTGGAAGTCGCGGTGATCGGAACCGGCTGGTGCGGCGGCATACGGGCGGAAACCCTGTCGCGCTCCTCGCTCGTCGACAAGCTTCACATCTGCGAGATCAGGCCCGATCGCCTGGCCGAGGTGAAAAAGCTGACCAGCGCCGCTACCGCAACGCTGGACTATCGCGACATCCTCAAGAACGACCTGGTCAAGGTGGTCTACATCTCGACCACGCCGGAAACCAATCACTATCCGATCGCGCGCGATTTCCTCAAAGCCGGCAAGCATGTGCTGCTGGAGAAGCCGATCGCGCTCGAATTGTTCGAGGCCGACGAGCTGATCGAGATCGCCAGGCGCGGCAATCTCAAATTCACCATCGGCTACTCGCAGCGTTTCAACCCCAAGATCGCCTACGCCAAGAAAAAGCTCGCCGACGGCACGCTGGGCAAACCGGTGTCGGTGATGGTGAGCCGGCATCTGTCGCGCAGCCTGGGCAAGAAAATCTCGAGCCGCGGCCGGCTGTCGCCGGCGACGATGGAATCCACCCACGACCTCGATTTCGTGTTCTGGCTGCTGGAGCCGGCAAAACCGATTCGCGTCTATTCGCAAGGCGCCTATGGCTACATGCAGGAGGTCAACGGCTCCTATGACATCATGTGGAGCACCGTGACCATGGACAATGGCGTGCTGGTTTCGATCGGCGGCGGCTGGAATCTGCCGCCGAGCTATCCGAACTACAGCGCCACCACCATCGAGATCACGGGGACCGAAGGCTCGCTGTTCCTCGACGATACCCAGCGTTCCAACTGGCTCAATACCATGAAGGACGGGACGCAATATGCGATGTCGACCATGCCGGGGGAGTGGGTCGATCACGTCTACGCCGGGCAGATGGGGCCCGAGACCATGCACTTCCTCGAATGCGTGTTGCGCGACCAGCCGCCGATGGTGTCGCCGGAAAGCGCGCGCCGGGTGATGGAGACCTATCTCGGCGCGGATCTCTCGGCGGAATCCGGCGAGCCCGTCAACCTTCCGCTCAACAATCAGGCGCTCTCGGCGGTGCAGGACCTCTACAAGAAGTTTCGCACGCCGGTCTAGTTCCTCGCATCGCCGTCCCGGCGCATCCCGCCTCGATCGGGGTCGAGGCACTTTGCTGCAATACCCCGCTCCAATAAGGACGAACACATGAGACCACCACGAAAGCAGATCGGGCTGGCCGTCGTCGGCTGCGGCACCATCGGCCGCATCCGCGCCGAGTTCGCGCGCGACTATCCCGGCATCGGCTGGCTCGGGCTATGCGATTCCAATGCCGAGGTCGGCCAAAAGCTCGCCGCCGACGCCAGGGCCGATTTCTTCACCACCGACTACAACGAGTTGTTGAACCGCTCCGAGGTCACCGCGGCGATCATCGCGACCGACGAGAACGCCCATGTCGGCCCGCTATTGGCCGCGTGCGAGCGCAAGCTCGACCTGTTCATCGAAAAGCCGCTGGCCACCGACGCCAGGGATTCGGCGAAGGTGCTCAAGGCGATCGAGCAAGCAGGCATCGACGCCGTGATGGGTTACACCAACCGGTTCCGGCGGCGCTTCCAGGCGGTGAAGGGAAAACTCGCGCGAGGCGAAATCGGCGACGTGACCTCGGTGGTCACCCGCGCCTTCATGAACCGGATGGTGCCGATCGCCACCATCCGCAAGACCAATCAGCGCCAGAACCTGACCCCGATGGTGGTGTCGGGCACCCACGCGCTCGACATGTCGATGTACCTGATGGAAGGCAAGACCCCGGTGTCGGTGTTCGCCCGTTCGGTCGACAAGGCGCTGGCGATGTGGGGCACCAAGGACTCGACCTTCGGCATCTTCACAATGCACGACGGCACGCTCTGGAGCATGAACATCAGCTGGGCGCTGCCCCACGTGTGGCCGGGAGCGGTGTACGGTCTGCAGGTTGGCATCGTC
>DATNMT010000156.1:0-5265 GCA_035602495.1 Bradyrhizobium sp. | reverse complement strand
TTCCCGAAGCTCAAGATCGTCTTCATCGAGGGCGGCTTCGGCTGGATCTCCTCGACCATGTGGCGGATGGACCAGCATTTCGAGCGTTTCCGCAGCGAGGTGCCGCATCTCAAGCGCCGTCCGTCGGAATATGTGAAGGAGCATTTCTGGTTCACCACGCAGCCGATCGACGAGCCGGACGAAGCCAAACATCTGCGCTCGCTGATCGAGTGGGTCGGCGTCGACCGCCTGCTGTTCTCGTCGGACTATCCGCACTGGGACTTTGACGATCCGCGTTTTGCGTTCCGGACGCCGCTGACGGACGCCGAGCGGGCAAAAATCTTCAACGCCAACGCCCGAGCGGTTTACAAGCTCTGATCAGATGACCCGTCATATCGTCGCCCGCACCTCGGAAATCCCGCCCGGCGGCAACAAGGTGGTCGATGTCGAGGGCCGCGACATCGTCGTGTTCCATGTCAACGGCGAATTCTTCGCGCTGCTCAATCGCTGCCCGCACGCTGGCGCGCCGCTCGACAAGGCCGCCTGCGTGGCGCGGCTGACCTCGCCCGAGCCCGGCGTCTATCAACGCTCGCGCGTCGGCGAGTTGTTGCGCTGCGCCTGGCACGGCTGGGAATTCGACATGCGCGACGGCCAATCCTGGTTCGATTCGAAGCGGTTCAAGGTGCGCACCTATCCGGTCGTGATCGAGGACGGCGAGACGCTGGCCAAGGGGCCCTACGTGGCGGAAACCTTTCCGGTGCATGTCGAGGACAGCTACGTCATCGTCGAGACCTGAGCGAGGTAGCCTATCGGCCGCGCGAGCGAGCCGGTTCGGGCGCGCTGAGCCCCATCGCCGTGCGCCGGTCGGCGACGGCATAATGAAACTGCTCGAGCACAAGGCCAACGGCCGACAAGTCTTCTTCTTCGATCGCGCCGTCGTCGTAGGCGCCGAGCGTTTCACGGAGTATGGCATCCACCTCGCGTTGCATGGCCAACAGTTGTTCCGGAGCTTCCGCCTCGCGCACCCTGGAAATGATGCTGAAAATCTTGTCCCGATCTACCGTGTCCTGTTCGCTTTCGTCCCGCTTCAGGAAGTGCCTGAGCCAGGCGCCAGCCGAACCGAGCCCTGAGAAAACCAGGATGGCGAACCAGAAATAGTCGCTGTACCTGTCGAGAAAGGTGCGTTCGTTGCCGTCGATGTAGGCCGCCGCGCCCCGATGCACCGGCAGCTCGGCGTCCTTGTCGGTGTCCGGCTTTTTGATGTGTGTAGCATTGGGTACTTGCGCGGCGAGCGACTGACGAATGGAGAACAGTTGCCGCGCCAGTGCAGCAACCGTGGTTTCAGACAGGGCTTTGCGCGCGACGATCAGGTGATTGACGCTGATCGTATCGACCTTGTCGTCCGGCCAGGCCGGCTTTGAATTGAAGACGCTGCCCGGAATCTCCTCGGACTCATACAGCGGGTGCTTCAGGGCGATCGCGTCGGATACGTCGATCGGCAGGAATTTCGGTTCGCCTCTGGAACGCGCGGTCGCGGCCAGGGCATCGGCGGTGATCTTGCTGTCCAGCGGGCCGACGGCCATGTACGCGTCAAGCGTCGGATCGCTTGCCAGCTTTTCGATCTCGCTGGTGCCGAACTGGGTGTCCGCGACCTTGTCGGCAGCGACGCCCGATTCCGTCAGGATCACGTGCAGCAGTGCGACATTCGCCTGGGTGCGGCCGATAATGCCGACGCGATGTCCCTCCAGATCGTCGAGCGACTTGATTTTTGGTGCCGGTTGCCGCTTTGAGCCCTTGCCCGGAAGGCCTGATGGCGACCACAGCACGACAAAATTCTTGCGCACGATGGCAACCGTTTCGGCAACGCCCGGCATCTCGAGATCGCCGCGGGCGACGGCAAGATCGGCCTTGCCGGCACCGAGAAGGGCAAGGCTTTCCACCGCTCCGTCGGTCGTTATCGGAGCAAGCCTGATTTCGCGGCGGTCGGCCGCGAAGGCTTGCGCCAGCGCCTGGATCAGCTTCTGATCGTCGCTGCCCGGCGGGCCGACGGCAATCCGCAGCGTCACCGGCCGCAACGCGTAATACAGCGCGCCCGCGGCCCCCGCAAAAACCAGCAATCCAACGGCCAGCACCAGCAGCAAGGAATTCCTCCTTTTGCGTCTGCGGCGAGACACGTCACTGGTTTCGCCGGGGTCGTCTGATGAGGACATCGCTGCTGCCACGCTGGAGAAAGAGGATCCGGAGCCAAGGATAGCACGCTTCTCAGGTTCAGGTATCTTCGCCCATGCCGTGGCTGTCGGCGGCGCCTGCTGGCGCTGACGCCGGAACCAGCTTAAATTTGGGTGAGACAAGGGATCGCCACAGATTGATTGCGGCCGATCCAGAACAATAATCGTCAACCGGGGGGCGTCATGCAGTTCGGCATTTTCGATCAGAACGACCGCGGCCCGTATGAACTCGCCGAACAATACGAAAATCGATTAAAACTGATCGAGTTCTACGATTCCGCGGGCTTTCGCACCTACCACATGAGCGAGCATCACGCGACGCCGCTGAGCCAGACGCCGTCGCCGAGCGTGTTCTTGGCCGCGGTGGCGCAGCGTACCACCCGCATCCGCCTCGGGCCTTTGGTTTACGTGCTGCCGGCGCATCACCCGCTGCGGCTGGCCGAGGAAATCTGCATGCTCGACCATCTCAGCCATGGCCGCCTCGAGGTCGGCATCGGCCGCGGCGCGTCGGCGCATGAGCTGCATTATTTCGGCGTCGATACCGAGCAGGCGCCGGCGATGTATGTGGAGGCTTTTAACGTCATCAAGCAGGCGCTGACCGCGCCGCAGGTCGATTTCCACGGCAAGCATTATAAATTCGAAGACGTGCCAATCGAAATGAAACCGCTGCAGCGTCCGCATCCGCCGTTCTGGTACGCGGTTCCGGTGCCGGAGGGGGCGGCGTGGCCGGCGCAAAACGGAATCAATATCGTCTGTGCCGGCCCGGTCGCAAAGGTTCGCGAGATCACCGACCGCTATCGCGCCGAATGGGCGGCCGCGGGCAGGGCGCCGGATGAACTTGCGCTGCTCGGAATCAACCGCTTCGTGATCGCGGCCGATACCGATCGCGAAGCCATGGAACTCGGCCGCCGCGCCTGGCCCAAATTTTGGGCCAGTTTCATGAAGCTCTGGAAGAAGCACGGCACCCGGCCGCGCTATGCGCGGATGCCGGCGGATTTCGACACCGTGGTCCAGAACGGCGGCGCAATCGCGGGCTCTCCGGGCACCATCCGCAACCTCGTGCGCGACATGGCGGACGAGGCCGGTGCCAGCTATTTCATCGCGCAATTTTCCTTCGGCGACCTGACGCAGGAAGAAGTGCTGCATTCCGCCGGCATCTTCGCCCGCGAGGTGCTGCCGGGCGCTCGGGAGCGCGTGGCGCGCGCGGTCTAGATGACCTCAGCACGAAATGCCGCTGAGGTCATCTGTCGGGCCGCTGTTCGCGATCAAACCGCGAAACGACGATCGCTCAGTTGCACACCTGAACGGGTTGATGGCGCCAGCCATGCGTGGTGTGCACGCGCCGCTGAACCACGTAGCAACTGCCGTTGTCATAGTATGAATCGCCGTATTCATACGGGTTGTCGTAGTAAGCGTAGTCGTCATAGTAGTCGTAGGGGTAGTAGCCGCCAAAGCCGAATCCGAAGCGGTGGTCGCGGTCGTGGAATCCGCGACCGCGGCCGCCAAATTCGCCACCATGATGAAATTCACCGCCGCGGAAACCGCCACCACGGAATCCACCGGCCATTTGGCCGCCGTGGACTGCGCCGGCAAAGCCGCCGCTGCGGAAGCCGCCGCCGCCAAAGCCGCCACCATGGAAACCTCCGCCGCCAAAGCCACCGCCAAAGCCGCCAGCATGGCCGCCGCCGCCACCGCCAAAGCCGCCACCACCGTGGCCCCCTCCGCCTCCGCCGCCTCCGCCCCCACCGCCGCCGCCTCCACGCGCCAACGCCATCGTCGGCGCTGCCAGGCCAACGGACGCAACCGCCAACAACGCGATAACCGTTTTACGCAACATATCCATTCTCCGTCAGAGGAATCGCTCCCAGCCACGACCCGTTGCAGGTGGCTATCGCCCCGGGGAAACGCTACGGCTTCGGCATCACCGTTGCTCAACTCTGCGCGACCCGCGACCGATTAAAATTAAATTCAGAGAACGAACGGCGCAGGTCGCAGGACGCGATGCCGGTGCTATAAGGCTGCATCGGTGTCGGACGGGTAGAGGCAAATGTCGAAGCAGTCGATGCGCGAGGAGGCCGAGCGCCTGATCCGCGAAACCATGGCGCGCAAGACCATCGTCGTGAAGCACGGAAATACCCGCATCGAGGCTGTTTGCGGCAAATGCGGCGCGCCGAACCGGGTCTCGGCCGAAAAAGGCGCGACCCGCGTGAAATTCGCCTGCAAGCAGTGCGGCCACAGGCAAGAGACGCTCTAAAGGTTCCTCCGCCGTCGGGATCGTGGCGCGTTCTGGCGGCTACTTGCCGGCGCCGGGCAATTCGACCGGCACGTGGGGCGAGGTGCTTACCACTCTCTGGCTGCCGTCGCGCCGGGTTTGACTCCCGGACGTCTCAAGCCGGTTTTGGCTCCGGAGTGTCTCGATCAGCAGAATGAACTTTTCGGCGAGCATGGTTGCTCACTCCCAATAGTCAGCTTTGCAATCTTCGGCGCCGCAAGGCGCCGTTCAGTTTTCCTAGGCCACGGCGTGATACTTGCGCATCTCGGCGAGGCGAGCCTTGCAATAGGCGCGATAGATCAAACTGAGCAACGCGTACATGATCGAACCTCATTGTTGATCAATGCGGCAATCCTCCCCCGCTGTTCTGTCCGGCTGACTTCGCGGGAGGGCCAAAATGGTTTCGTCGGCTATCTGTTTGATTTCCCTGGAACCCGCTGGCGAAACCAGCTCACGCGTCCGTGAGCAATTGAGCTCCGGGCGGTCCGCCTCCGAGCGCCCATCTTTATTTCTGAATTTAAGAAATACCGCTTGCGGGCCTACCCAAATCAGTTGTATCTGTTCGCCGTCCCGTCCCACTTGAGGGGCGTTTCGCGATCGTCACGAGCGCGGGGCGGGATGCGGTGGACGCGGATGGCGCTTTAAGACGAGGGCGCCGGATGCGGACGGCGAAGTCGTGTGGTCCTGACACCCCGACGCTGGTGTCAAGTTCGTGGAGGCAACTCCACGGGCGACGGTGGCAAAAGAGCCCGGTCGCCGGGGAGAGCGCGATATAAGCCGTAAACC
>DATNMT010000323.1:0-2942 GCA_035602495.1 Bradyrhizobium sp. | reverse complement strand
CACGAATATGGAATAGTGAATGTAGAACGCGTGCGCGGTTCGCTCAGGGCAAGATAGGGGCGGTACTTTGGGACCACATAGGCCACCCGCTGGAATCGAACATTCCTGCTGTAACCTCGGTGGCGGCCGCCGCCTGTGTTTCGGCATGGAATAAGGACCCCGTTTTCGGGGTGATCGGCATCCAATCGGGACCCCGGGACAAGGGTCCACAGTGGCTTCCATCAAATCATGGAAGCCGAGGTTGGGATGCTGGTGGTGGAAACGATTGCGAAGATCCGTCGCGCCTATTTTGTTCATGGTCAGCCGATCAAGGCGATCTGCCGCGAGCTTGGCGTATCGCGCAAAGTAGTCCGCAAGGTCATCCGTTCCGAGGCGACGGAGTTCCGGTACGAGCGAGAGACGCAGCCGCTTCCGAAGATGGGCCCCTGGAGTGCCGAGCTTGACCGGTTGCTGGCGGCGAACGAGAGCAAGGCGGCGCGGGAACGGCTGACGCTGATCCGGTTGTTCGAAGAACTTCGCGGCCTGGGCTATGCCGGCGGTTATGATGCGGTCCGTCGCTATGCGCGGCGCTGGAGCCGGGAGCGTGGCGCCTCGACAGCTTCAGCCTATGTGCCGCTGAGCTTTGCTCCCGGAGAAGCCTACCAGTTTGACTGGAGCCACGAAGTAGTCCTGCTGAGCGGGGTCACGGTAATCGTGAAGGCGGCTCACGTCCGGCTCTGCCACAGCCGGATGCTGTTCGTGCGGGCCTATCCGCGGGAGACGCAGGAGATGGTATTTGACGCCCACGATCGGGCGTTTGCGCTGTTCAAGGGGACCTGCAGGCGCGGCATCTACGACAACATGAAGACGGCGGTGGAGACGATCTTCGTCGGCAAAGGCCGTCTCTACAATCGCCGCTTCCTGCAGATGTGCAGCCACTATCTGGTCGATCCGGTTGCCTGCACGCCGGCGTCGGGCTGGGAGAAGGGTCAGGTCGAGAACCAGGTCGGACTGGTCCGCGAACGGTTCTTCACCCCGCGGCTGCGATTCAAGACGCTCGACGAGCTGAACGCCTGGTTGCTCGATAAATGCATTGCCTACGCCAAGGCGCATCGGCATCCGGAGTTCGCCGACCGGACCATCTGGGAGGTCTTCGAGGCCGAGCGACCCAAGCTCGTGCCTTATGCGGGTCGGTTCGATGGCTTCCATGCCGTGCCGGCCTCGGTCTCCAAGACCTGTCTGGTGCGCTTCGATAACAACAAGTACTCGGTGGCGGCGAGCGCGGTCGGGCGGCCCATTGAGGTCCAGGCCTATGCGGACCGCATCGTGATCCGCCAGGACGGCCGGATCGTTGCCGAGCATCCGCGATCATTCGGCCGCGGCGAGACGGTCTACGACCCCTGGCACTACGTGCCGGTGCTGGCGCGCAAACCCGGCGCCTTGCGCAATGGGGCGCCCTTCAAGGACTGGGTATTACCGGCCGCGATCGAGCGTGTGCGGCGGAAGCTTGCGGGCGCTGATGACGGCAATCGACAGATGGTCGACATCCTCAACGCGGTGCTGACCGACGGACTGCCGGCAGTTGAGGCCGCCTGTGCCGAAGCGCTCGGTCACGGCGTCCATTCCGCCGATGTCGTGCTCAACATCCTGGCTCGGCAACGTGAGCCCGCCCCACCAGCCAACATCATGACGCCGGCCGCACTGACGCTTCGTCATGCGCCGATCGCCGATTGTGCCCGCTACGACAACCTTCGGAGGACCATCTAATGGAACGAACCCAAATCTTCGACCTCATGGGTGAGCTCAAGCTCTACGGAATGAAGGCCGCCTTCGACGAGATCATGGCGACCGCCATCAAGCGCCAGCATGAGCCGCAGCGCATTGTCGGCGATCTGCTCACCGCCGAGATCAGCGAGAAGCAGGCAAGATCGATCAAGTACCAGCTCACCATCGCTAAGCTTCCACTCGCCAAGGACATCGACGACTTCCAGTTCGATGGCACGCCGATCAACCAGACCCTCGTCAATGATCTCGCCGGCGGCGGCTTCATCGCCCAGCAGCGCAATGTCGTTCTGGTCGGCGGCACCGGTACCGGCAAGACCCATCTGGCCATCGCTATCGCCAGAAGCTGTATCCGCGATGGTGCCCGCGGCCGCTTCTACAACGTCGTCGATCTCGTCAACCGGCTCGAGACCGAGACCCGCAACGGACGACAGGGCCGGCTCGCCGAGCATCTGACCCGCATGGACTTCATCGTTCTCGACGAGCTGGGCTATCTTCCCTTCGCCCAATCTGGCGGCCAGCTCCTGTTCCACCTCATCAGCCGGCTCTACGAGCGCACCTCCGTCATCGTCACCACCAATCTTGCGTTCGGCGAATGGCCGAGCGTGTTCGGCGATGCCAAAATGACGACCGCGCTGCTCGACCGGCTGACCCATCACTGTGACATCGTCGAGACCGGCAACGACAGCTGGCGCTTTAAAAGCCGCGACGACGATCAAACAACCCGCGCTCGCGCCGTCTCCGCAACCCCGACCAGCTCCGACGACGCGAGCGCTACCAGCAAAACACGCCGATCAAAGGGGTCCCTTTTGGATGCCGATAAGGGGTCCCATTCCAACGCCGATTGACAATCAGTTCGAGAAGGTGGGGCCATGAGATCGGCACCCCGTTCGCCGCAGGTTGGAGCATCGCTTCCAGGAACCTGCGGAGGAAGACGGGCTGCAGTGCTCCGAACTCTTCGGCCTTGAGCGAGTACGCCATCGGATCGTTCGATACCGAGGTCCGCAGTTCGTTGGCGAGCGCGCTAGTCGTACGAGATCTGTTTTCTTCGCCGACACCCAGTCGGCGCCGATCAGCGTAAATGGTAGCGATCCCTATAATCTCTCGCGCGGCGTTTCGAGTGACGGAACGCTGCTCGGACAATCCTACGCCGACTACAATGCCGCGGCCTCTGGCTATCA
>DATNMT010000318.1:0-3046 GCA_035602495.1 Bradyrhizobium sp. | reverse complement strand
TTCTACAAGAAACTGATCGGCGCGGTACCGCTGAAGAACGTCACTTCGCGCTTCGCGATGGAGAAGATCAAGTCGGTGACGGCATTGCCGATCCCGGCGGCGGCCTGAAACGCTCCCTCGCCCCGCACTTCGCGGGGAGAGGGTCGGGGTGAGGGGCTCTCTCCGCGAATTCTGAAGATGAGGTGAGTGCGGTACCCCCTCACCCGAAATTTGCTCCGCAAATTTCGACCTCTCCCCGCAAGCGGGGAGAGGTAAGAAAAATCAAATCTTCTGGTTATACGCACCGACTTCGGGATGGGTGCGCAGCACCGAATCCATCGCCTCGAACAGGTCGTGCATGCGCTGCTCCGAGACCGGGCTCTCGACCACCACCACCAGCTCTGGCTTGTTCGATGACGCCCTCACCAGGCCCCAGCTGCCGTCCTCGACCGTGACGCGGACGCCGTTGACGGTGACGAGATCACGGATCTTCTGTCCGGCGACCTTCCCGCTCTTCGTCTGCAACGCCTCGAAATGCTTCACCACGGCGTCGACGACGCCGTATTTGGTCTCGTCCGCGCAATGCGGCGACATCGTCGGCGATGACCAGGTCTTCGGCAGCGCGTCCTTCAGATCCGCCATCGACTTGCCGGTCGCGCGATCCAGCATCTCGCTGACCGCGATCGCCGAGATCAGGCCGTCGTCATAACCGCGCCCGAGCGGCGCGTTGAAGAAGAAGTGGCCGGACTTCTCGAACCCCGCCAGCGCGCCCAATTCGTTGGTGCGGCGCTTCATGTAGGAATGGCCGGTCTTCCAGTAGGTGGTTTTCGCGCCCTGCTTTTGCAGCACCGGGTCGGTCATGAAAAGTCCGGTCGATTTGACGTCGACCACGAACTGCGCGTCCTTGTGGATCGCCGACATATCCCGCGCCAGCATCACGCCGACCTTGTCGGCGAAAATCTCCTCGCCGGTATTGTCGACGACGCCGCAGCGGTCGCCGTCGCCGTCAAAGCCTAGGCCGACATCGGCCTTGTGCGCGAGCACCGCGTCGCGGATGGCGTGCAGCATCTCCATGTCTTCCGGATTGGGATTGTATTTCGGGAAGGTATGGTCGAGTTCGGTGTCGAGCGGCACCACCTCGCAGCCGATCGCTTCCATCACCTGCGGAGCGAACGCGCCGGCGGTGCCGTTGCCGCAGGCGACCACCGCTTTCAGCTTGCGCTTCAGCTTGGGGCGCCTGGTCAAATCCGCGATATAGCGCGCCGGGAAATTCTCGTGGAACTGATAAGCGCCGCGGGCCTTGTCGTTGAAGGCGGCGTTGAGCACGATCTCCTTCAAACGGGTCATCTCGTCCGGGCCGAAGGTCAGCGGCCGGTTGGCTCCCATCTTGACGCCGGTCCAGCCATTATCGTTATGCGACGCCGTCACCATGGCGACGCAGGGCACGTCGAGGTCGAACTGAGCGAAATAGGCCATCGGCGTCATGCACAAGCCGATGTCATGCACCTTGCAGCCCGCCGCCATCAGCCCGGAGATCAGCGCGTATTTGATCGAGGCGGAATAGCCGCGGAAATCATGGCCGGTCACGACCTCCTGCCTGACGCCGAGCTCCGATATCAGCGCGCCCAGCCCCATGCCGAGCGCCTGAATCCCCATCAGGTTGATTTCCTTGCCGAACAGCCAGCGCGCGTCGTATTCGCGAAAGCCGGTCGCCTTCACCATCGGCTCGGATTCGTAAGCATAGGTGTTCGGAACCAGCACGGATTTCGGCTTCGGAAACATTCAGCAGGCCTTGTCGTGAACTGAGAAGATGCACCGCAGCCATAGCGAATGCGCGGCCGCAGCGGAAGGCGGGATCGTCGTTTTCTGGCGGTTATTTGCGGCGGAACAGACTTATTGCTCCAGCACCATCTGGCCGTTGGCGTATTCAAAGCGTTTCAGCTTCGACAGGAACGACAGGCCGAGCAGGTTTTCCGACAGCGCTTCGTCGGGTAGCACCAGGGCATCGACGTCGCGGACCACGAGCCCGCCGACATCGACCATGGCAATGCGGGTGCGCGCCGCCTTGACAGTGCCGTTGGCGGTCGTGACGGAGGCGTTGTAGTCGCCCCGCGACGGGCGCAGCCCGAACCGCGCCGCGGAAGTTTCGTTCAGCGCGATCACGGAGGCGCCGGTATCGACCATGAAGCCGATGCGCTGGCCATCGATCCGCGCTTCAGTGAGGAAATGGCCGCGGGGGTCGCGGGGGATATTGAGGCTGCGAGTCCCCGCCTGCCCGACGGTCTCGGCGGGAGCGGCCTTGCGCGCGGCATTGGCGAGCGCAGGCGTGGTCGCGGTCATCTTGTCCGCCATCTGCGCCATGAAGGTGCCGAGACCGACCATGACGGCGGCAAAGATCATCAGGTTACGCATTACGCCACACTCGAACCGAGGACCGCCAATTTCATCACGTCCACCGCCAAACCGCGATGGCGGAGGCTGCCATTTTGACGAAAAGGATGAGCGAAGCGTTAACGCGGTGCTTCACCTCTCCCCGTTCTTCACCGGGAGAGGATGGGGTGAGGTCACGTTCCCCGCGGCTTGACGCGCCTCGTCGGCATCGCGCTGGCGGGATCCTCGGGCCAGGGATGCCGCGGGTAGCGGCCGCGCAGGTCGGAGCGCACGGCTGCGTAACTGCCGCGCCAAAAGCCCGGCAGGTCGCGCGTCACCTGCACCGGCCGCTGCGCCGGCGACAACAGTTCCAGCACCAGCGGGATTTTACCGTTTGCAATCAAGGGATGGGTGTTGAGGCCAAACAATTCCTGCAAGCGAACCGCAATGGTCGGGCCCTGTTCGGCCTCGTAGTCGATGGCAAGCTCGGTCCCGGTCGGAGCCTCGAAATGGGTCGGCGCTTCCCGCTCCAGCCGCGCGCGCAATTCCCAGGGCAGCAGCGTCATCAGCGCCTCAGACAGGTCGCCGGATGAAAATTCCTTCAGCGAAATCTTGTCGTACAGCGCCGGCACCAGCCACGCCTCGCGTTGCGCCGCCAGCGCATCATCGGAGAGGTCTGGCCAGGGGTCGCCTTCCG
>DATNMT010000310.1:0-11111 GCA_035602495.1 Bradyrhizobium sp. | reverse complement strand
GTCGGCAACCAGACCCGCGTCAAGGTGGTGAAGAACAAGCTGGCGCCGCCGTTCAAGCAGGTCGAATTCGACATCATGTATGGCGAGGGCGTCTCCAAGATGGGCGAAATCCTCGATCTCGGCGTCAAGGCCGGCATCGTCGAGAAATCCGGCGCCTGGTTTTCCTACGACAGCCAACGATTGGGCCAGGGCCGCGAAAACTCAAAAGCGTTCCTGAAAGCCAATCCCGACATGACCGCCAAGATCGAGGCGTCGATCCGCCAGAACTCGGGCCTGATCGCCGAGCAGATCCTCGCCGGCTCCCCCGAGCGCGACACCGAAGGCGAAGAGCCGGAGGCTGCGGAGGAATGACGGCCAAAAGGCCGTCATTTCGGACAGTCCGCGATAGCGGACTGATCCGGAATCCCGAGATTGTAAGGCACTCGTACTTCGAGATTCCGGGTTCGCGCTAATGCGCGCCCCGGAATGACGCTCTATCGCGTCACTCCGCCGCCTGCGCGTAGTCCGCGATCGACGGGCACGAGCACACCAGGTTGCGGTCGCCATAGACGTTGTCGACGCGACCGACCGGACACCAGTACTTATCCGTGCGTGAGACGCCCGCCGGGAAACATCCCTCGGCGCGGGAATAGGCCCGCGTCCACGCATCGTCGGCGATGTCGTGCACCGTGTGCGGGGCGTGGCGCAGCGGCGAGGCCTCGACTTTCCAGCGTCCGCTTTCGATCTCGGCAATCTCCTGCCGAATCGCGATCATGGCGTCGCAGAACCGGTCGAGTTCGGCCTTCGATTCCGATTCGGTCGGCTCGATCATCAGCGTGCCCGGCACCGGAAAGCTCATGGTCGGCGCGTGAAAACCGTAATCGATCAGCCGCTTTGCGATGTCATCGACGGTGACGCCGCTCGAGGTTTTGAGCGGCCGCGGATCGACGATGCATTCATGCGCGACGCGGCCCTTTGCATTGCGGTACAGCACCGGAAAATGCGGATCGAGTTTTGCGGCGATGTAGTTGGCGTTGAGGATCGCAATTTCGGTTGCCCGGGTCAGGCCTTCGCCGCCCATCATCAGAATGTAGATGTAGGAAATGGTGAGGATCGACGCCGAGCCGAACGGCGCCGCCGATACCGGTCCGACCGTGCCCTTGCGGGCAGCGTCAGTCGCGGGATGGCCCGGCAGGAATGGCGCCAGATGCGCCTTGACGCCGATCGGCCCCATGCCGGGGCCGCCGCCGCCATGCGGGATGCAGAAGGTCTTGTGCAGATTGAGATGGCTGACATCGGCGCCGTAGTCGCCGGGCCGCGACAGCCCGACCTGCGCGTTCATGTTGGCGCCGTCGAGATAGACCTGTCCGCCATGGCCGTGAACGATGTCGCAGATCTCCCGGATATGCTCCTCAAACACGCCGTGGGTCGAGGGATAGGTGATCATGATCGCGGCGAGGTCTTTCGAATGTCTTTCCGCCTTGGCGCGGAGATCATCGACATCGACGTCACCCCTGATATCGCAGGCGACCACCACGACCTCCATGCCGGCCATGTGCGCGGACGCCGGATTGGTGCCATGGGCGGAAGAGGGGATCAGGCACACCCTGCGCTGCGGCTCGCCGCGGGCGGCGTGATAGCCGCGGATCGCCAGCAGCCCCGCATATTCTCCCTGCGCGCCCGAATTCGGCTGCAGCGAGATCGCGTCATAGCCGGTCATGTCGCACAGCCACTGCTCCAGCCGCTTGAACAGCGCGTGGTAGCCTGCCGCCTGATCGCGCGGCGCGAACGGATGCAGGCTGCCGAATTCGGGCCAGGTCAGCGGGATCATTTCGCTGGTCGCGTTCAGCTTCATGGTGCAGGAGCCGAGCGGAATCATCGCGCGGTCGAGCGCGAGGTCGCGGTCGCTGAGCTTGCGCATGTAGCGCAACAGTTCGGTCTCGGAGCGGTGGGCGTGGAACACCGGATGGGTGAGGAAGGCGCTGTTGCGCTTCAATTCGAGCGGCAACGCCTCGCGGGCGCCGGCTTCGATGTCGGCATAAGCCAGACTACCGCCGAAGGCGCGCCAGACCGCTTCGACCACCGCCGGCGTCGTGGTTTCATCCAGCGCGATGCCGAGCGTGCGCTGGCCGATCCTCAGGTTGATGTGTTCGGCCAGCGCGCGGGCGACGATCTTGTCTTGCTTGCCCGTGGCCTCGACCGTCACCGTGTCGAAGAAGGCTTCCGACTGCGGCGCAAATCCGATTCTGCGCAATCCCGCCGCCAGCACCGCGGCGCGGCGATGCACCGTGCGCGCGATGTGGGTCAGTCCCTCCGGGCCGTGATAGACCGCATACATCGAGGCGATCACCGCCAGCAGCACCTGCGCGGTGCAGATGTTGGAGGTCGCCTTTTCTCGGCGGATGTGCTGCTCGCGGGTCTGCAGCGCCAGCCGATAGGCCGGCTGACCGCGGGAGTCGATCGACAGGCCGACAATGCGTCCGGGCAGCGCGCGCTTTAGCGCGTCGCGCACCGCCATATAGGCCGCATGCGGTCCGCCAAAGCCCACCGGCACCCCAAAGCGCTGCGCCGATCCGATCGCGATATCGGCGCCGAGTTCGCCGGGCGAGGCGAGCAGCGTCAGCGCCAGGAGGTCGGCGGCGACGATCGCCAGCGCGCCCCTGGCGCGCAGCGCCGCGATCGCCGGCCGCAGGTCGCGCACCGCGCCCGTCGTTCCCGGGTACTGCAGCAAGCCGCCGAACACCTCGGCCTTGTCGAGATCGCGCAAGGGATCGCCGACGATCAGATTCCAGCCCAGCGGCTCGGCACGGGTGCGCAGCACCGCCAGGGTCTGCGGATGCACCTCGGCATCGACAAAGAATGATTTTGTCCTGGCCTGCGCGGCGCGCTCGGCAAGCGCCATCGCTTCGGCCGCGGCAGTCGCTTCATCGAGCAGCGAGGCGTTGGCGACGTCGAGCCCGGTCAGATCGCAGATCATGGTCTGGAAATTGAACAAGGCTTCCAGCCGGCCCTGGCTGATCTCCGGCTGATACGGCGTATAGGCCGTGTACCAGGAAGGACTCTCCAGGATGTTGCGCTGGATCACCGCCGGCAGGATCGTCCCCGCATAGCCCTGGCCGATCAGCGAGGTGAACACCTGGTTCCGCGATGCCAGCCCCCGCATGTGGGCGATCGCTTCGGTCTCGCTCAAGGCTGCTCCGAGGTCGAGCGGCGCCTGCTGCCGGATCGACGATGGCAGGGTTTCCGCCATCAGCGCCGTCAGGCTGTTGGCGCCGACCGTCTCCAGCATCGCCGCGACGTCGCGGGGCGAGGGGCCGATGTGGCGGCGCACGAAGGTCGTGGCGGCTTCGTCGGAATGTTTGCGGTGCGCGGTCATGCTCATCCCCTCAGGCCGTGTGCTCGGCGTAGGCGGCTTCATCCATCAGGCCTCCAAGCTCGCCTTTGTCGGCGATCTTCATCTTGAAAAACCAGGCCTTGCCGGCGGCGTCGGAATTGACCAGCGCCGGATCGGCCGGAAGCGCCTCGTTGACCTCCAGCACCTCGCCCGAAATCGGCGCGTAGACGTCGGAGGCGGCCTTGACGGATTCGACCACGGCGGCGGCTTCCGCCTTTTTCAGGCCGCGGCCGACCTTCGGCAACTCGACGAACACGACATCGCCGAGCTGCGACTGCGCGTAATCGGTGACGCCGATGGTGGCGACGTCGCCCTCGATCCGGAGCCATTCGTGGTCGGTGGTGTAGAGCGTGGTCATGTCGGATCCTTCAGCGTTTGCAAGTTCAGCGTTTGTAAGTGTTGGGAACGAACGGCATGGCCGCGACTCGCAGCGGCAGGCGCTGCCCGCGCAATTCGGCAAACACCAGGCCACCCGTGGCGGCGTGCAGCGTCGGCAAATAGCCCATCGCGACCGGCGCATTGAGGCTCGGCCCAAAACCGCCGGAGGTAACCGCGCCGATCTGTTCGGTTGAAGCGCTATTCGCGAACAGGGCTGTGCCTTCGCGCACCGGTGCGCGGCCCTCGGGCCGAAGTCCGACGCGGCGGCGCGGCGCGCCTTTTTCAAGCTGGGGAAGAATCTTCTCGGCGCCGCGGAACCCGCCGGCGCGCACGCCGCCGTTGCGGCGACTCTTTTGAATGGACCAGTCCAGCGCGCCCTCGACCGGCGTGGTCGAGGTGTCGATATCGTGGCCGTAGAGACATAGCCCGGCCTCCAGCCGCAGGCTGTCGCGCGCGCCGAGTCCGATCGGCAGCACGTCGCTGCTCGCGAGCAGGGTCTTGGCCAGCGTCTCGGCGTGTTCGGCCGGAACCGAAATCTCGAAACCGTCCTCGCCGGTATAGCCCGAGCGCGAGACGAAGCAGTCGATGCCGTCGACGCGGCGGGGACCGGCGTCCATGAAGCGCATCGCCGGCGCTTCCGCGCAAAATCGTGCCAGCACCGATTCGGCCCTTGGGCCCTGCAGCGCTATCAGCGCGCGATCCGCGAGCGGCTCGATCACGCACACATCCGACAGGCTGGCGCGCAAATGCGCCTCGTCCCCGGCCTTGCAGGCGGCGTTCACCACCAGGAACAGGTGGTTGCCGAAATTGGCCACCATCAAATCGTCGAGAATGCCGCCCAAATCATTGGTGAACTGGGCGTAGCGCTGCCGTCCCGGCGCAACGTTAAGGATGTCCTGCGGCACCAGCCGCTCCAGCGCCAGCGCCGCATCCCGCACATCGCCGGATTTCGGCCGCAGCGCGATCTGGCCCATATGCGATACGTCGAACAGGCCGGCGTGACTGCGGGTATGCAGGTGTTCCCGGAGCACGCCGGTCGCATATTGCACCGGCATCTCATAGCCGGCAAACGGCACCATTTTGCCGCCGGCGGCGACATGCAGCGCGTGCAAAGGGGTGTGTTTCATCTCGGAATCGTGTTCGCGCGCAAGCATCACTGGGCCCTCGCGGTTTCCCCGGGGACGATTCCTCGGAAAACCTGTCGAAGCCCCATCTGTCGCTGTGCCTGAGAGTATTATCCCGTCGGCGGACACATCCGGGGTGAAGCCCGTGCGCGTCTCTTTCCAGATGCTAGCAAGTCACGCGGTCCGTTTGCCTGAGAGTTTCCGGGGCGGTTGCTCCTTCGGCGCCGGCGCTTAAGCCGGTCTCTCCCGACGTGACTGTCTTGAACAGATAGGAGGAAAACACAGCCACGCCAAGCCTGTCAACGCAGCCGCAGCCTCTATCAACGGTTCCTGAGCTGATGCGGCAAGCCCCTGATCCTAAGCACACTTTCTGGACACCGCCATCCCCCTTGTCTAAAAGCGTTGCGCGGGACAAATGCCCTTTTTGCGGGGATTCCCGGAAGCTTTTCGCGATTGGATGAATATGAGCGGCGTTAACGAAATCAGATCGGCATTTCTGAACTTTTTCAAGGATAACGGTCACGAAATCGTGCCGTCGTCGCCGCTGGTGCCGCGCAACGACCCGACCCTGATGTTCACCAACGCCGGCATGGTGCAGTTCAAGAACGTCTTCACCGGCGTCGAGAAGCGGCCCTACCGGCGCGCCACCACTTCGCAGAAATGCGTGCGTGCGGGGGGCAAGCACAACGACCTCGACAATGTCGGCTACACCGCGCGGCATCACACCTTTTTCGAGATGCTCGGCAATTTCTCGTTCGGCGATTATTTCAAGGACCGCGCCATCGAGCTGGCGTGGAACCTGGTCACCAAAGAGTTCGGCCTGCCGAAAGACAAATTGACGGCGACCGTCTATATCGACGACGACGAGGCGTTCGATCTCTGGAAGAAGATCGCGGGGCTGCCGGAGTCGCGCATCATCCGCATCGCGGGTTCCGACAATTTCTGGCAGATGGGCGACACCGGCCCCTGCGGTCCCTGTTCGGAAATCTTCTACGACCACGGCGACAAGATCTGGGGCGGGCCTCCCGGCTCGCCGGAGCAGGAGGGCGACCGCTTCATCGAGATCTGGAATCTCGTGTTCATGCAGTTCGAGCAGCTCGAGGGCGGCGCGCGCCTGCCGCTGCCGAAACCCTCGATCGACACCGGCGCGGGGCTGGAGCGCGTCGCAGCCGTCTTGCAGGGCAAGCACGACAATTACGAGATCGACCTGTTCGTCGCCTTGATCCGCGCCATCTCGGAATTGACCGGCGCCGATCCGAATGGCGGGCAGAAGGCCTCGCTGCGGGTGATCGCCGATCATCTGCGCGCGTCCTCGTTCCTGATCGCCGACGGCGTGCTGCCGTCGAACGAGGGCCGTGGCTATGTGCTGCGCCGGATCATGCGCCGGGCGATGCGGCATGCGCAGTTGCTCGGCGCCCGGGATCCGCTGATGCACCGGCTGGTCTGGGCGCTGGTGCGCGAGATGGGCCAGGCCTATCCCGAACTGGTGCGCGCCGAAGCGCTGATCGAGGAGACGTTGCGGCTGGAAGAGACGCGGTTCCGCAAGACGCTGGAGCGGGGCCTCTCGATCCTCGACGAGAAGAGCAGCGGCCTGAAGCAGGGCGACATGTTCGACGGCGACACCGCGTTCACGCTGTACGACACCTATGGCTTCCCGCTCGACCTTACCCAGGATGCGCTGAAGTCGCGCGGCATCGGCGTCGATATCGCATCCTTCACCGACGCGATGGACCGGCAGCGCGAGAAGGCGCGCGCGGCATGGGCGGGCAGCGGCGACACAGCGACCGAGAACGTCTGGTTCCCGCTGCGCGAGAAACTCGGCGCCACCGAGTTCCTGGGCTACGAGACCGAAACCGCCGAAGGCGTGGTGGCGGCGCTGGTGAAGGACGGCAAGGAGGTCGAAAGCCTGAAGGCGGGTGAGGCCGGCGCCATCGTCCTTAACCAGACGCCGTTTTATGCGGAATCGGGAGGCCAGGTCGGCGACACCGGAATGATGACCGGCGAGGGAGTCCGGTTCCGTGTCACTGACACCCAGAAGAAGGCCGGCGACCTCTTTGCGCATCTCGGCACCGTCGAGCAGGGCACCTTGAAGCCGGGCACCGCGCTGGCGCTCGAAGTCGATCATTCAAGGCGCTCGTCGATCCGCCGAAACCACTCCGCCACGCACCTGCTGCATGAGGCGCTGCGGCAGGTGCTCGGCGACCACATCGCGCAGCGCGGCTCGCTGGTGGCGCCCGACCGCCTGCGCTTCGATTTCGTGCATCCGAAGCCGATCACGCCGGAGGAACTTGCCCGCGTCGAGGACATCGCCAACGACGTCGTGCTGGAGAACGACGAGGTCACCACCCGCCTGATGGCGGTGGACGACGCCCGCGACGCCGGCGCGCGGGCGCTGTTCGGCGAGAAATACGGCGACGAAGTGCGGGTGGTGTCGATGGGCAAGACCGCGCGCGAGCATGGCAGCAACGCGCTCGGCTGGTCGGTGGAGTTGTGCGGCGGCACCCATGTGCGCCGGACCGGCGATATCGGGCTGATTTCCGTGACCGGCGAGAGCGCGGTCGCCTCGGGCGTGCGCCGCATCGAAGCCCTGACCGGGCGCCATGCCCGCAAGCATGCCAACGAGACCATGGCGCTGGCGAAGACCGCGGCCGCCGAGTTGCGCACCACGCTGGAAGAGGTGCCCTCCCGCATCGCTGCGCTGATGGAAGAGCGCAAGAAACTGGAGCGGGACCTGGCCGACGCCCGCAAGAAGCTGGCGATGGGCGGCGGCGCTTCCGCTGCCAACGGCGTGGCGGCGGGCGCGGCCGGCGTCCGCGAGGTCGGCGACGTGAAGCTGTTGGCGCGCTCGGTCGAAGGCATCGAGATGAAGGACCTCAAGAGCCTCGCCGATGACGGCAAGAAGCAGCTCGGCTCCGGCGTGGTCGCCATCGTCGGCGTCACCGGGGACGGCAAAGCCGGCGTCGTTGTCGGCGTCACCTCCGATCTCACCTCGCGCTACAACGCGGTCGATCTGGCGCGCGTCGCCTCGGTGGTGCTCGGCGGCAAGGGCGGCGGCGGGCGGCCCGACATGGCGCAGGCCGGCGGCCCCGACGGCGCCAAGGCGAGCGCCGCGCTCTCGGCGATCGAAAAAGCGATGGCGGGCTGAATGCTACTACACGCGCGATCAATGGCTGCGGGATCGATTGCGCTGAATCACTGAAGTCGCGCAAATAGTCAGCGCGCGCCTTTTAGCGTGCATGAGGTCGAGCACGTGGCCCGGGTGCCATGATCGCATTTGATGCAGACGGCCGCGCACTGGTCCAGCACTTTGGGATTGTAGGAGGCAAAGAGGTCGGTCGCGCATTTACCATGAACGGTTCCCGTCACGTCATCCTCAGGCGTGCACGAAATCATGACCAGCGTGGCGGCAATCAAAACAGCGAAGCGTTTCATGAACCCCTCGTGTCGATTCTCAAAATGTCTCCCTCTGGTGCGTCCCGATGACGGCGTCCAGGTCCCATACCCCGCCGCAAGACTGCACCCGCGCGGTGATTCTCGCCAGCCGGCAAACCCCAGGCGGCCGGATTAAACCCGGTTTTTCCGCAACCGCGGCGGGCGGTTCCAAACCCGCCTCACCGTGGAACCGGCCAACGATCAGCCGCTGGGAGCTAACGGCACGATTTGCCGGTGAGGCGACCAGCGGACAGGACAGAGGAGCGCGTCATGGCCCGCTCGCTTGGCGCGCAGCCGAGCTGCGGCGGATTTGAAATGGGATCTCCGTCGTCGGATTTATCGCTGCCCGGAATGCGAGCGACCGATGACGAATTAGTGGGCCAGCAGGTTCGTTCAAACGTATGAGACGTCAGGACGTAACGCACTTGCTTTTGCCGGATTGATTTGGCTCAATCCAACTCGTCGTCAAACGCGGCAAGATGCGGCCATGAAGATATCAGACGTTGTTTGTCCCTCCTGCGGTTCGTCCTATGAAGTGGCGGAATCCACTTCCGTCCAAGGCAGTCCGGGCCGGGTGGTGTGCACTGTCTGCAGCGCGCTACTGGACTCCTGGCAAGAGCCCAAAATGAAGGTCCACCGGCTGGTGCTATCCGGCGAACGCAAATATCACCGCGTTCCCGTGCCGCCGTCGGCGACTTTCTCTCCGTCCGCCTGATTGCATCACGGGCGATACCGCGCCGGCTACGCCGGAGCCGGTTTCGTATCCAGGAACGGCGCGACGACTTCCCGGGTTTCGGTGCTGGGCACCACCGGCACGATCTCGAACGTCATGCCCAAACCGTGGCAGTTCAGGATCCACTCTTGCAGCAGCCGCGCGTCGTCGCATTCCATCAGTTGAAAGCAGCGGTCGAAGTTGGGCTCGATCCAGCTGCCGACATATTTCAGCCCTTCGGGAAATTTGATTCCGGCGTCACGTACGCGCCGGTAGACCGGAAGCGGGTCGCGGTCCTTGAAGCGCTCGATCACCATGAACAGCACGGCAGCCTCAGCCCTCGTCGATCATTTCTTGTGCAGGAACACGTAGTCCGCGGCGTAGGGCACGCTGCGGAAAGTGCCGGCACGCTCGCACGCCCCCGCGAGCATTCCGCCCTGGGTATGGATCCGCTGCACCGTGGTGACCTCGGTGAGGACACCGCTGCCGCGATGGGAAGCCACGTCGAGCTTGAGCCAGGGAATATCGCCTGGTGTTGCGCCCGGAGCGGTGCCAGCGACCTTGCCGACCACGGCGCTGCCGTCGCTGTGTTCCCAGTTCGGACCGGCATAATGACGGCCGACGGTCTTGCCGTCGGCCAAGAGCGTCGCAATCGGTTCGCGAAATGCCCAACTGGTCTTGCCGTCGCTGCCGGCCTTGCATTCGTAGATTTGCGCGCCTTCGGCATGCACGGTGAGCACGATGGCCTCGCCCGGCGCCGCGATGGCGTCGGGCAGCGGCGTCTCCGCGGCAGCTGCGCTAAAAAGAGAGCCCGATAGCAACAGTGAGGCCAGGGTTGTCCTCTTGGGGAATGGCATGGCGCGCTCTCCGAATCCGTCGTCATTGCGAGAGCAATCCATATTGCGTGATGCGGCGCGCATGGATTGCTTCGCTGCGCTCGCAATGACGGTTTGGAATCACCGGCCGCCTACGCCGCCATCGCCTTGGTCAGGTTTTCCGCGACCTTGTCGAGGAAGCCGGTGGTGGACAGCCAGCGCTGGTCGGCGCCGACCAAAAGCGCGAGGTCCTTGGTCATGTAGCCGTCTTCGACGGTGGCGACACAGACCTTCTCCAGGGTCAGCGCGAATTCGCCCAGCGCCACATTGTTGTCGAGCTTGGCGCGATGCGACAGGCCGCGGGTCCAGGCGAAGATCGAGGCGATCGAATTGGTCGAGGTCTCCTTGCCCTTCTGGTGCTCGCGGTAATGCCGCGTCACCGTGCCGTGGGCGGCCTCGGCCTCCACGGTCTTGCCGTCCGGCGTCATCAACACCGAGGTCATCAGGCCGAGCGACCCATAGCCCTGTGCAATGGTGTCGGACTGCACGTCGCCGTCGTAGTTCTTGCAGGCCCAGACGTAGCCGCCGGACCATTTCATGGCGGCCGCCACCATGTCGTCGATCAGGCGATGCTCGTAAGTGATCTTCCTGGCGTCGAACTCCGCCTTGAAGTCCTTCTCGAAAATGTCCTGGAAGATGTCCTTGAAGCGCCCGTCATAGACCTTGAGGATGGTGTTCTTGGTCGAGAGATAGACCGAATAGTTCTTTGACAGCCCCATGTTGAGCGAGGCGCGGGCGAAATCGGCGATGGAATCGTCGAGATTGTACATGGCGAGCGCGACGCCGGAGCTCGGCGCCTTGTAAACCTCGCGTTCGATCACCTTGCCGTCCTCGCCGACGAATTTCATCGTCAGGGTGCCCTTGCCGGGATACTTGAAATCGGTGGCGCGGTACTGGTCGCCGAAGGCGTGGCGGCCGATGATGATCGGCTTGGTCCAGCCCGGCACCAGCCGCGGCACGTTCTTGCAGATGATCGGCTCGCGGAACACCACGCCGCCGAGGATGTTGCGGATGGTGCCGTTCGGCGACTTCCACATTTCCTTCAGCCCGAATTCCTTCACCCGGGCCTCGTCGGGGGTGATGGTGGCGCATTTGACGCCGACGCCGACCTTCTTGATGGCGTTGGCCGCGTCCACGGTGACCTGATCGTTGGTCTTGTCGCGGTATTCCATCCCGAGGTCGAAATACATCAGGTTGATGTCGAGGAAGGGGTAGAT
>DATNMT010000301.1:0-2015 GCA_035602495.1 Bradyrhizobium sp. | reverse complement strand
CCTATGTGCCGATGAGCTTCGCGCCTGGGGAGGCCTACCAGTTCGACTGGAGCCACGAGACGATCACGCTTGCGGGCCTGCCGCTGACGGTCAAGGCGGCGCACATGAAGTTGTCGCACAGCCGCATGCCGTTTGTGCGCGTCTACTTTCGCGAGACCCAGGAATTGGTGTTTGACGCCCACGACAAGGCGTTCCGGTTTTATGGCGGGGTCTGCCGGCGCGGCATCTACGACAATATGAAGACGGCGGTCGAGGCGATCTTCGTCGGGAAGGCGCGCCGATATAACCGCCGTTTTTTGCAAATGTGCTCGCACCATCTGATCGAACCGGTGGCCTGTACGCCCGCCTCGGGATGGGAGAAAGGCCAGGTCGAGAACCAGGTTGGCAATCTGCGTGACCAGATGTTCCGGCCAAAGCCTCGAGTCAAGACTCTCGCCGAGCTGAATGCGTGGCTGGAAGATCAGTGCATCGCCTACGCCAAACGAACCAGGCATCCGGAGTTCAAGGATCGACCGATCTGGGATGTGTTCCAGGAAGAACGCGCGAGCCTGATGGAGCTTCGCGGCCCCTTCGACGGGTTCGTCGAGAAGGCCGTTAGAGCCAGCACCACTTGCCTGATCATGGCCGACCACAATCGCTACAGCGTCGATGCACGCGCCGCCGGCCGGATGGTTTTGGTGCGCTCCCATGCCGAACGGATTGTCGTCTTGCTGGGCGACGAGGCGGTCGCCGACCATCCGCGCAACTTCCGGCGTGACCAGATCATCTACGATCCCTGGCATTATCTGCCGGTACTGATGAAGAAGCCCGGCGCCTTGCGCAACGGCGCACCGTTCAAGGATTGGGCTCTGCCACCCGCCCTGACCCAGGTCCGCGCCAAACTCAAGCAACACGCCGACGGGGACAGACAGTTCGTCAAGGTGTTGGGCGCCGTGCTCGATCACGGGCTCGCCGCGGTCGAAAGCGCCTGCGCCGAAGCGCTGGAAGCGGGCCTCGCCAGTGGCGATGTGATCCTGACTGTGCTGGCACGCCGACGGCAGCCCGCACCACCGCCCAGCATCATTACGCCCGACGCGCTGCGCCTGAAGATCGAACCCACAGCCAATTGTGGCCGCTACGACAGCATAAGGAAGATCGCCTGATGGAACGCCATGAGATTTTGGAGGCCATGAGCGAACTCAAGCTTTACGGCATGCGCGCCAGCTTCGACGAGATCGCCGGCAAGGGTCTTGCCCGACGCGATGAGATCTATCCGCTCATCGCCAGCCTGATCCGGGCCGAACGCACCCACCGGCAAGCCCGCTCGATCAGCTATCGTATCGGCGGCGCCAAGTTCCCGGTCCTCAAGGATATCGACAAGTTCGTCTTTGCGGACACGCCCGTCGATGAAGGGCTGGTGCGTGAACTCGCCTCCGGCGGCTTCCTCGACGCCAAGCGTAACGCGATCTTCATCGGCGGCACCGGCACTGGCAAAACCCATCTATGCATCGCCGTGGCCTCGGCGGTCATTCGCGCCCGCGCCAGAGGACGCTTCTTCAATCTGGTCGATCTCGTCAATCAGTTGGAGCAGGAGAAAGCCGCCGGTCGTAGTGGCCGGTTGTCCGAGAAGCTGTTGCGCTACGATCTCATCGTCATCGACGAACTCGGCTATCTGCCGTTCAGCCAGCCTGGCGGCCAGTTGTTGTTCCACCTGATCAGCAAGCTCTACGAAAACACCTCGCTGCTGATCACCACCAATCTCGCCTTCGCCGATTGGCCGCAAGTGTTCGGCGACGCGAAAATGACAACCGCCATGCTCGATCGGCTGACCCACCACTGCGACATCATCGAGACCGGCAACGACAGCTGGCGCTTCAAGAACCGCGCATAACCTCCTGCTCGCCACTCGCGGTCCGCCAAGACCGGCTCTGCTCCGCTATGTGGGGCTCCGCGCCGCCGGTCTCGGCTCCGTCAGAGGCGAAGCATTCGCGCACCGACGCAGGGTCATCCTTGCAAGCGAAAGGGGGGTCGGAGTT
>DATNMT010000290.1:0-2028 GCA_035602495.1 Bradyrhizobium sp. | reverse complement strand
GCGGCGGGCCTGTCCGGCTATTGCGCGACCAAGGGCGGGGTGCGGCTGTTTGCGAAAGCGATCGCGATGGAGTGCGCCTCAGCCGGCGACGGCATCAGGGTCAACTCGGTCCATCCGGGGATCATCGACACGCCGATCTGGGGCAAGATTCCGACGGAGGCGACAGGGCGCGGACAGAACGCGCCGATCGATCCAGAGGAGCGCGCGAAACTGGCCACGCCGGCCACGCTTCGGAGATTGCGCAAGGCGTATTGTATCTGGCGTCCGATGCATCCAGCTACGTGACCGGAACCGAACTCGTGATCGATGGCGGCATGTACGCCGGCGGCGTCGCACGGAGGGCGTGAGTTCACTCCCTCGCCCCGCTCTTCGCGGGGAGAGGGTTGGGGTGAGGGGCTCTTTCCGCGAATTCAAAAGCGCAATGTATGTGGAGACTCCCCTCACCCGAAATTCGCTACGGCGAATTTCGACCTCTCCCCGCAGGCGGGCGAGGTAAGTGTCACGAGCCCTGCCGCAACCTTGCCAGCACCTTCAGCCCGCCGTAACCGTCGGCGGGCAACAGCCCCGTCCTGGCCTGATAATCCCGGATCGCCTGCATGGTGTCGTTGCCGACGCGGCCGTCGGTGCCGCCGGTGTCGAAGCCGGCTTTTGTCAGGCGGACCTGCATCTCCTGCACTTCGGCCAGGGTCAGCGCGCGCTCGGAGCCGGGGAACGGCTGGATGAAGGGCGGTCCGCCGAGGATGCGGTCGCCGAGATGGCAAATCGCCAGCGCGTAGTTCATCGACGGGTTGTAGCTCCGCACCGAATAGAAGTTCGGTCCCAGCAGGAAGCTCGGGCCGCCCGGCACCGGCACCCACATCTGCGCGGAGGCATTGGGTTGCGGGAATGGCTGACCGTCGGCGCGCGATACGCCGGCGGCGGCCCACGCCGCATAGGTGCGGTTGCCGCCGGAGGAACCGCCGGCCACGCGCACTTCATAGCCCCAATGTTCGCCGCGGTGGTATTTGCCGCGATTGACTAGGTAGCGCGCGGTCGAGCCGAGCGCGTCGTCGGGCTTGCCGAACGGCGACACCCGGCCGTCCTTGTCGTAGTCGATGCCGACATTGAGCCAGACTTCCGGCATCCATTGGGTGTGTCCCATCGCGCCGGCCCAGGACCCCCGCATCTCCTCCGGCGTGCTCCAGCCCTTCTCGACGATACGCAGCGCATTGATCAATTCGGTTTCCCAATACGCCTTGCGGCGCGGCTCGTTCCAGGCGAGCGCGGCGAGAGCCGGAAAAACCGGGCGCATATGGTTCTGCTGCACCAGCGGATCGCCGAACGCGGATTCCACGCCCCACAGCGCCAGCAACGTGCCGCGCTCGACGCCGTATTCCTGTTCGATCCGCGCGAACAGCGCCTCGTTCTTCCTCAGCGCCTCCTTGCCGGCGATGATGCGCCAGTCCGAGACCCGGCGATTGATGTATTGCCAGATCTGCTCGTTGAACTCCGGCTGGTTGCGCATCTGCCTGAACACGGACATGTCCGGTTCGAGATGGCCCATGACGCGGTCCCAGGTGGCGTCCGAAATGCCTTTCGCCAATGCGCGCGCGCGAAAGCCGTTGCGCCATTGATCGAAGCCGGGCGGTGTGGCGGCAAGGGCGGCGCGGAGCGGCGTGAGCAGGGCGATGGCCGCAAGGCCTGACCGCAGCAGCGCGCGGCGCGTCGGGGTGTTGAGAGAATCGGGCTTTTTCATCAGGACAGTTTAGCGTTGCAGAGGAGGGCGGGGCAAAGGTCGTGCCCCCGGACCTCACCATACTGCTGCAGGTCTGCGGCAATTTTGGACAGCCGGCGCCGGATTCTAGTTGTCGCCGCCTTCCTGGGTGTCGGTATGGACGTCCGCGGACATGGCGTGGGCCACGTCCGGCACCGCGGCGATTTCGGGCCCGATCACGCGGCCGCGCCCACCGATCAGGCGCTCATAGGCCGAGATCAGCGTGACGTAGGGATTGACCCAGAGCCAGCCGTCGCGCGTGAACACCTGCACGT
>DATNMT010000259.1:0-3789 GCA_035602495.1 Bradyrhizobium sp. | reverse complement strand
GGGATCGTCCACCTCCGGCGTCGCGAGATAAAGCCGCGGCAGCGGGCGCGGCGCAGCTGGTTTGGCGGCCAACGCTATGCCGCCTTCTTTTCCAACTCGGCCTGCCATTCGCCCTTGCTTGCGAGCGAATTCATCCGCGCGCGGTGGCTGAAGGCGCGCTGGCCCGCGGCGACATTCTCGCTCTTGCCCGACCACGCCTTTTGCGGCGCCGCCTGCAGCGCACGGCCGTAGGAGAAGGTCAGCGGCCATGGCAGGCCGCCGATCCGGTTCATGGCATTGAGATGCGCGGTCGCCTCCTCGTCGGATTGCCCGCCGGAGAGGAAGGCGATGCCGGGCACCGCGGCCGGAACGCAGTTCTTCAACAGCCGGACGGTCTTCTCCGCGACCTCCTCGACCGAGGCCTGCCTGGGGCTTTTCTTGCCGGGGACGACCATGTTGGGTTTCAGCACCATGCCTTCGAGCGCGACGCGCTGCACCCGCAATTCCTGGAACGTCTTGTTGAGGACGCGTCTGGTGACGTCGTAGCAGCGGTCGATATCGTGGTCGCCGTCCATCAGCACTTCCGGCTCGACGATCGGCACGATCTGCGCGTCCTGGCATAACGCGGCGTAACGCGCCAGCGCATGGGCGTTGACCTCGATCGCAGTCATGGTGGGGATACCCGGACCGATATCGATGACGGCGCGCCACTTTGCGAACCGCGCGCCGCGCTCGTAATATTTCTTCAAGCGCTCGGCGAGTTTATCGAGCCCGACGGTGACCAGTTCGCCCGGGCAGTTCGGCAGGGCCTGCGTTCCCTCGTCGACCTTGATGCCGGGGATCGCGCCGGATTGTTCGATGATCTTGATCAGCGGCGTCCCGTCTTTTGCGTTCTGCCAGATGGTCTCGTCATAGAGGATGACGCCGGAAATGCAGCGGCTCATCGCCTCGCTCGAGCGGAACAGCATTTCGCGATAGTCGCGGCGGGTCTCCTCGGTGGAGGCCACGTTGATGGCGTCGAACCGCTTCTTGATGGTGCCGGTGGATTCATCGGCGGCCAGAATGCCCTTGCCGGGCGCGACCATGGCGCGGGCGACCTTGTTGAGATCGGCGAGATTCATCGATGCCTCCTGCAAAAACACGAACGGATTGTGAGTCCAATGCAAGTCAAACTAGACGGTTCTCGGGCGATTCCCAAGATACGTGGAAGGGAACCGGCCTCGGAGGCTTGCCGGGAAAACCTGCATGCGTGCGGCAGGAGGGCCGCTCGGCCGCCGCTCATGCGACTTTCGGATCAAGCTCGCCCTTGACGTATCGCTTCGCCATCTCGGCGGTGGTCAAAACCTTCTTGATCTTGCTGGCTTGCCCTGCGGTATTGAATTCCTGCAGCCGCTGCTTGCAAAGTTTCGCCATGGCTTCCATGGCGGGCTTGAGGTATTTGCGCGGATCGAACTCTTCCGGGTTGTCGTGCAGCACCTTTCGGATCTGCCCGGTCATCGCCATCCGGTTGTCGGTGTCGATGTTGATCTTGCGGACGCCGTTCTTGATGCCGCGCTGGATCTCGGAAACCGGCACGCCCCAGGTCTCCTTCATCTTGCCGCCATGGGCGTTGATGATCTCCTGCAGGTCCTGCGGCACCGAGGACGAACCGTGCATCACCAGATGCATGTTCGGCAGCTTGCGGTGAATTTCCTCGATCACGTTCATGGCGAGGATGTCGCCGTCCGGCTTGCGGGTGAATTTGTAGGCGCCGTGCGAGGTGCCCATCGCGATCGCCAGCGCGTCGACCTTGGTCTCTTTGACGAATTTGACCGCCTCATCCGGATTGGTGAGCAGCTGGTCGTGGGAGAGCTTTCCCTCGGCGCCGTGGCCGTCTTCCTTGTCGCCCATGCCGGTCTCGAGCGAGCCGAGCACGCCCAGTTCGCCCTCCACCGAAATGCCGCCGAGATGGGCCATGTCGGCGACCTTCCTGGTGACGCCGACATTATAGTCCCAGTCGGCCGGCGTCTTGCCGTCGGTCTTCAGCGAGCCGTCCATCATCACCGAGGTGAAGCCGGCCTGGATCGCGGTCATGCAGGTGTCGGGCCCGTTGCCGTGGTCGAGGTGCACGCAGACCGGGATCTGCGGATAGATTTCGGTGACCGCGTCCATCATGTGCTTGAGCATGATGTCATTGGCGTAGGACCGCGCGCCGCGCGAGGCCTGGATGATGACCGGCGCGTCGAGCGTGGAGGCGGCGTCCATGATGGCCAGCGCCTGCTCCATATTGTTGATGTTGAACGCCGGCACGCCGTAGTCGTGCTCCGCCGCATGGTCGAGCAATTGACGCAACGTGATCCGAGCCATCTGTCCTGTTCTCCGCGCTGGGGCCGGTAGCCCGATATGGCTTAAAACTAATGTATCCTCAAAACCTCGACGCCGGGCAATGGTTTGCCTTCCATCCATTCAAGAAACGCGCCGCCGGCGGTCGAGACGTAGCTGAAATCCTGGGCAACGCCGGCCTGGTTCAATGCCGCCACCGTGTCGCCGCCGCCGGCGACAGAAATCAGCTTCTTGGCCTTGACGCGCGCCGCCGCGTGCTTGGCCGCCACCACGGTGCCGTGGTCGAACGGCGGCAGCTCGAAGGCGCCAAGCGGACCGTTCCAGACCATGGTGGCGGCATCGTCGATTGCGGCCGTGATCCGCTCGATCGACTGCGGGCCGACGTCGAGGATCATGCCCTCGGCGGGGATCGCATCCAGCCCATAGGCATGCGACGGCGAATGCGCCGCGAAGTGAAACGCGACCACGGCGTCGATCGGCAGGATGATGGCGCAATTCGCCTCATAGGCTTTCTCGACGATCCGCAGCGCGGTCGCCGCCAGATCCTTCTCCGCCAGCGACTTGCCGATGCCGACGCCTTGGGCGTGCAGGAAGGTGTTGGCCATGCCGCCGCCGATCACCAGCGCGTCGACCTTGCGGACCAGGTTTTCCAGAAGGTCGATCTTGGTCGAGACCTTGGCGCCGCCGATGATCGCGATCACCGGTTTGGTCGGGTGTTCCAGCGCCTTGCCCAGCGCGTCGAGCTCGGCCTGCATGGTGCGCCCGGCATAGGCCGGCAGCACATGGCCGAGCCCCTCGGTCGAGGCATGGGCACGGTGCGCCGCCGAGAAGGCGTCGTTGACCCAGATGTCGCCGAGTTTTGCCAGTTCCGCCACGAAGGCGGGATCGTTCTTCTCTTCTTCCTTGTGGAAACGG
Organism: Bradyrhizobium sp.; assembly: GCA_035602495.1. Taxonomy (GTDB): domain Bacteria; phylum Pseudomonadota; class Alphaproteobacteria; order Rhizobiales; family Xanthobacteraceae; genus Bradyrhizobium. The sequence continues at coordinate 573 of DATNMT010000259.1, read as the reverse complement.
GTGTTTTCCAGGCAGAGGATATCGCCATCCTTCATCGCGGCGCTCGCCTTTTGCGCTGAGACGCCGATGCAATCCTCGGCGAAGGCAACGGGCATGCCGATCACCTGCGACAGTGCTGCGGCCACCGGCTTCAACGATTCCTTTGGGTCGCGTCCCTTGGGCCGGCCGAAATGCGCGAGCAGGATGACCTTGCCGCCCTTGCCGGAAATCTCGGTGATGGTGGGTGCGACGCGCTCGAGACGGGTCAGGTCGGTGACGCGGCCGTCTTCCATCGGCACATTGAGATCGACGCGCAGCAGCACGCGCTTGCCCTTCACGTCGACGTCATCGAGGGTGCGGAATGCTTTGGACATTTCAGACTCTTGTCCCGGGCGCTGCGCAGCGCGTAGCGGTGCGCTGCAGAACCGGGAACCATGTTGGTGCTAGGTCCCGGCTCTGCGGAGCAGCGTGAAGAACGCTGCAACGCGTCCGGGACACGAGACTTAGAGCAATTTCCCCATCGCGACGGCGGTATCGGCCATGCGATTCGAAAAGCCCCATTCGTTGTCGTACCAGGCCATCACCCGCACCAGC
>DATNMT010000245.1:0-2810 GCA_035602495.1 Bradyrhizobium sp. | reverse complement strand
ATCGGGTGAAACTGAAGAACGACGTCGCCCACGGCGCGGTGGTGCGCTGGAACGACGTCGAGATCGACGCGGGCAACGAGACCATCAAGACCCGGCGCGCAATGGAGGCGAGGTTCGGCGGGGCTACCCCTTAATCACTCGTCACGCCGCCCTGATCATGTCGGCGGCTTTTTCGCCGATCATGATCGAGGGCGCGTTGGTGTTGCCGCCGATCAGGGTCGGCATGATCGAGGCGTCCGCCACCCTCAGGCCTTCGACACCGCGCACGCGCAATTGCGGATCGACCACGGCGGCATCGTCGGTGCCCATGCGGGCGGTGCCGACCGGATGATAGACGGTGTCCGAGCGATTGCGCAGGATGGTTCGGATCTCGTCGTCGGAGCGGACATGCTCGCTGTACATTTCCGAGGTCCGCCATTTCGCCAGCGGCTCGGCGTCCATGATGCGGCGGGTGATCTTGAAGGCCTTCACCATCACCTCGAGATCATCGGGGGCATCGTAGAATTTCGGATCGATCCGCGGCGGAACGGATGGATCGGCGCTGCTCAAGGTCACGGTGCCGCGGCTCTTGGGGCGGAGCAGGCAGACATGGCAGCCAAAACCGTGGCCGAGATGCCTGGTGCGGCCGTGATTGTCGGCCATGCCCATGCTGAAATGGAGCTGGATATCGGGCACCGGCAGGCTTGAGTCGGTCTTGAGAAAGCCGCCGCATTCGGCGACGTTCGAGGTGATCATCCCGACGCCCTCGCGCCGGTAGCGCCCGATTTCCCGCCAAAGCTTTCGCAAGCCGGCAAACGTGATGCCGAAATTTTCGAGGCTGTTGGAACGGTAGCTGAACGCGAAGTCGATATGGTCCTGCAGGTTCTGGCCGACGCCGGGCGAATGGTGCATGACGTCGACGCCGAGGCTCTTCAAATCCGCCGCGTTGCCGATGCCGGACAGCATCATCAGTTGCGGCGACTGGAACGCGCCGCTGGAGAGAACGACTTCGCGTCTCGCCTTCACGGCTTCGGTTTTGGCGTCGCGGCTGAACTCGATGCCGTTGGCGCGCTTGCCGTCGAAGAGGATTTTGCGGGCCAGCGCGCCGGTGATGACTTTCAGATTGGACCGCGACAGGTTCGGCTCGAGATAGGCGCGCGCCGCGCTCCAGCGTTCGCCGTTCTTCTGGGTGACCTGATAGACGCCCAGACCCATCTGATGCGCGCCATTGAAGTCGGCGTTCATCGGCAGCTGCAATTGCCGGCCGGCTTCCAGAAAATGGTCCTGAAACGGATTGCCGGTTCGGATGCTGGCGACGTTCAGCGGACCGCCGATGCCGTGAAAGCCATCCTGCACGGCCTCGTTGTTCTCGGATTTCTTGAAGTAGGGCAACACATCGTCATAGGCCCAGCCGGGGTTGCCGAGCGCTGCCCAGCCATCGTAATCGGAGCGATGGCCGCGGATATAGACCATGGCGTTGATCGCGCTCGATCCGCCCAGCGCCTTGCCACGGGGCTGGTAGCCGACGCGGCCGTTCAGGCCCGGCTGCGGAACGGTCTCGAAGGCCCAGTTGTTGGTTTTGGAAGGCACCTGGATGGCAATCCCGATCGGGGCCTTGACCACCCAATTATTGCCGGCGCCGCCCGCCTCCAGCAGGCAGACGCTGACCCTGGAATCCTCGCTGAGGCGGCTCGCCACCACACAGCCGGCGGATCCGCCGCCGACGACGACATAGTCGAACTCTTCCACGTGGGCTCTCCCTGCTCGCTGGCTTTCCCGTTCTTGGCCTGGCGGCGACGGGTTCCCAACCGTTTGACCAAAGAGTTCAGACGGGGTCAACCGCGCCGAGGTGCGAGCCGGCAGAGCGTGGCTTTACTGCTGATCGTCGCCGAGCGCGTCGGCGAGTTGGTCGTAATATTTGGCGACCAGATCGATATTGCCCTTGTTCTCGATCGTTGGCGCGGGCGCTTGCAGCGCCTGATTGAGGTCGGCAAGCGCTTCCTTCTTGTCCTTGGCCGACATCTTCTTGTCGGCCTGGACCTGGGCGATCTGCGCCTTGATCACGGCTTCGGAGCCGACATACTTCTTGGTCGCGGGGTCGAAGCCGCCGAGCACCAGGCTGATATTGTCGACGACGTTGTTGTATTCGTCGTAGCTCGCAAAGCCGTTCTTCTTGGCGATCGCCTCGAGCTGCGCCAGCACCTTCGGATCCGGCTTGGCGTTGTCGGGCAGCTTCTCGGTGATCGCGTCCATGTCCTTCTGCGCCGCGAGCACGCCCTCGATCTGCTTTTCGGTCAGCGCCATCTGCTTCATGGCCGGCGGCTGCGCGGGCGGGGACGCGGCCTGTGCCGGCGCCATCTGCTGCTTGGCTTGCGCCAGCGCACCATCGGTGGTCACAGCGGCGATCGAAATGGCGAGGCAGGCCATACTCAAGGCGACGGCGGCGGGACGAACGAACTCACGCATGGGAGTCTCCTCGGGCTACGGGGTGTCGGATTCTCACGGGCACAGCGGAAATACGGATTTTGAAATGAACGGCCAGTGAACCTGAAGGCCAAGCTAGCCACCGATCATGACCGAAAATCGCGCCCGAGGCCAAGGCCGGGCCCGAAAATCAGGCACAAAAAAACGCCGCCTCCCCGAAGGGAGACGGCGTTTTGTCTGATCATTATATCGAAAGAGGAATTACCTTGTCCTTGGCAGGCCTGGCAGCGACCTACTCTCCCAGGGCTTAAGCCATAGTACCATTGGCGCTGAGGAGTTTAACGGCCGAGTTCGGGATGGGATCGGGTTCAAGCTCCTCGCTAGAACCACCAGGCCGGCGAAGGACA
>DATNMT010000242.1:0-2147 GCA_035602495.1 Bradyrhizobium sp. | reverse complement strand
CTCCGCCCCCAGCGAGCGCATCATCGGAATGAAATCCGGAAATGAGGTGGCGATGAAGGCGGTATCGTCGACTTTTACGGGCTTGTCGGCGGCAAGACCCATCACCAAGGCCGACATCGCGATGCGATGATCCATGTGGGTGGCGACAAGGCCACCGCCGGGGACATGACCCCTGCCTTCGACGAAGAGATCATCGCCCGATATCTCGGCGCTAACGCCGTTGACGCGCAGCATCGCGGCGGTTGCTTCCAGCCGGTCGGATTCCTTGACGCGCAATTCCTTCAAGCCGCGCATGATGGTGGTGCCTTCGGCAAAGCTGGCCGCTACCGCCAGCACCAGATATTCGTCGATCATCGAGGGCGCGCGTTCGGGAGGCACCTCGACGCCGCGCAGTTTCGAGGCGCGCACCCGAAGCTGCGCCATTGGTTCGCCGGCATCGCCGCGAACAAGGCTTTCCTCGATCGAACCGCCCATCTCGCGTAAGGTGGCGAATAGCCCGGTGCGCAGCGGATTGGTCATGACATCGGACAGAACCAGGTCCGAGCCTTCGACGATCAATGCTGCCACGACCGGAAACGCCGCCGATGACGGATCGGCCGGCACCACGACCTCGGCGCCATGCAGTTCGGGCTGACCTGTCAGCGCGATGTTGCGGCCGTGGCTGCCTTCCGGCAATGAGGTGATCTGCGCCCCGAAATGCCTCAGCATCAGTTCGGTGTGGTCGCGGCTGGCCTCGGTTTCGACCACGGTGGTGACGCCGGGCGCCGCCAGCCCGGCCAGCAGCACCGCGGATTTGATCTGGGCCGAGGCCACCGGCGTGCGGTAGAGGATCGGCAGCGGATCGCGCGCGCCATTGAGCGTCAACGGCAGGCGGCCGCCTTCCCTGCTTGCGCCTACCCGCGCGCCCATCAATTCCAGCGGATCGAGCACCCGCCGCATCGGGCGAGAGCGCAGCGAGGCGTCGCCGTCGAAGATAGCCGAGATCGGGCAGCCGGCGACCGCTCCCATCACCAGCCGGCAGCCGGTGCCGGAATTGCCGAAATCGAGCGGCGCCTGCGGCTCCGCGAAGCCGGCGACGCCGACGCCGCGTACGGTCCAGGTGAAATCGCCGGTCCGCGCCACGGCCGCGCCCAGCGCCCGCATCGACTTGGCGGTATTCAGGACGTCTTCGCCCTCAAGCAGGCCCGAAATCCGGGTTTCGCCCACCGCCAGCGCGCCCAAAATCAGGGCACGGTGCGAAATCGACTTGTCGCCCGGCACACGGACCTTCCCGGTCAGGGGGCCGCTGGATCGGGCTTCGAGCGGGCTCGGCTGGTCAGATTGGGTCAAGATTGTGTCCTCTGCGCCGGCGGCAGGTATCACATGGACCGCGCTGCGTCACGCAGGCATCTATTGCCCGCAGAGCGCTATTGACAGCGGCGTGGCAACTAGCCAAGTGAAGCACCGTTTTTCAAAAAATTCCCAGGATTCCACACGTGGCCAAGTCCGATCTCGGAACCAAACGTATTTGCCCGACCACGGGTAAGAAATTCTATGACCTGAACAAGAACCCGGTGATCTCGCCCTACACCGGGGAGGTCGTGCCGATTGCACCGATACCACCGCCGCGCACCCGTGCCGACGCCGCTGCCCGCGCCAGCGCGGCCGCCGCCGCTACCGCCGCCGAAGCCGTGCCGGAGCCGGTCGAGGCGGAAGAGTTGGTGCCGCTCGAGGAAGCCGACGCCGAGGAGAACACCGGCAAGGTCAAGGCCGTCGTTCCCGAGTCGGAGGACGACATCGAGATCGACGAGACCATCGAAGACGACGACGATGACGATTCCACTTTCATCGCCGACGAGGAAGAAGGCGACGAGGACGTCACCGACATCATTGGCGACGTCGGCGGCGACGAGGAGACTTGAGATCAGCCCTGAACTGTGTTCAGGGTTTTGCGTATCCCGCGCGTCGCCCAAGGCGTGCGGGCAGCATGATCCCGAAAAGTATCTATCGGATCATGCGATGGCGTGAGGGGCCATAGCTCAGCTGGGAGAGCGCTTGCATGGCATGCAAGAGGTCGGCGGTTCGATCCCGCCTGGCTCCACCAGCCTTCGCTGGCTACGCCAGCTTCGGCTCGGCAAGCCCCATCGTGGCGAAGGCTGCCGCGCCGT
>DATNMT010000227.1:0-11411 GCA_035602495.1 Bradyrhizobium sp. | reverse complement strand
ATCGGAAAACACCATGGCAGGTGAACGCGAACGCGGTGGCGGCCACAGGGGCGGCCGGGAAGAACGCGACAGCGAGTTCGTCGACAAGCTCGTCCACATCAATCGTGTGGCGAAGGTCGTCAAGGGCGGCAAGCGCTTCGGCTTTGCGGCGCTGGTCGTGATCGGCGACCAGAAGGGGCGCGTCGGCTTCGGCCACGGCAAGGCGCGCGAAGTGCCCGAGGCGATCCGCAAGGCGACCGAGTCGGCCAAGCGCAATCTGACCCGGGTGGCGCTGCGCGAAGGCCGCACGCTGCATCATGATATCGCCGGCCGTCACGGCGCCGGCAGGGTTTTTCTGCGGGCGGCGCCGGCGGGTACCGGCATCATCGCCGGCGGCCCGATGCGCGCGGTGTTCGAGACGCTCGGCATCCAGGACGTGGTGGCGAAGTCGATCGGCTCGTCGAACCCCTACAACATGGTTCGCGCCACCTTCGACGCGTTGAAGCACCAGGATTCGCCGCGTTCGGTCGCGGCGCGCCGCAACATCAAGGTGTCGACGCTGCAGTCGCGCCGGGTCGGCGGCGACGCCGAAGTGGTTGCCGAATAAACAGACCGCGCTTTCCCGCGCGTTACGGAGTTATGACGATGGCCAAGGCCGCAAAGACAATCAAGGTCGAGCAGACCCACAGCGCGATCCGCCGCCACCACTCGCAGCGGGCGACGCTGATCGGGCTGAAGCTCAACAAGATCGGCCGTACCACCGAGCTGCAGGATACCCCTCAGGTTCGCGGCATGATCGCCAAGGTTCAACATCTCGTCCGCATCGTCGGCGAGAAGTAATTAAGGTCGGAGCATGATCCCGAAAAGTGGCAACCGGTTTTCGGTCAAGATCATGCTCCGGAAATAAAGGAAGCGAACGATGAAGCTCAGCGATATCGCCGACAATGCCGGCTCGCGCAAGAAGCGCATGCGGGTCGGCCGTGGCATCGGCTCAGGCAAGGGCAAGCAGGCCGGCCGCGGCGGCAAGGGCCAGACCGCGCGCTCCGGCGTGCGCATCAAGGGGTTCGAGGGCGGCCAGATGCCGCTGCATCGGCGGCTGCCGAAGCGCGGCTTCACCAACATCTTCCGGCTCGAATTCGCCGAGATCAATCTCGACCGCCTTCAGCAGGCCGTCGACGCCAAGCTGCTCGACGCCAGGGAAACCATCAACGCCGAATCGCTGGTGAAAGCCCGCGTGATCCGGCGCGCCAAGGACGGCGTGCGGCTGCTCGGCCGCGGCGAACTCAAGGCCAAGCTGACGATCGAGGTTCACGGCGCTTCGAAATCCGCCATCGCGGCGGTCGAGAAGGCGGGCGGCACGGTGAAGATCCTGGCGCCTGCAAAGAAGGAAGAAGGCGAAGCGGCGTAACATCTGCGTCATCGCCCGCCGGTACGGGCGAGATGGGCGACGGGACGATGGACTTATCGAAGCCGAGCCCCAAATAATGTCCGGCGTCTGCCGAATGCCCCAGGCCTGTGGGGCGTGACAGCGCGAAGGCGGCGGGAGAAAGCCAAACATGGTCTCAGCAGCGGAACAACTGGCGGCAAACCTCAATTTCGGCGCGCTGGCGAAGGCCGACGAACTGAAGAAGCGCATCTGGTTCACCCTGGGTGCGCTGCTTGTTTATCGGCTCGGCACCTATATCCCGCTGCCCGGCATCGATCCCGCGATCTGGGAACAGGTGTTCAAGTCGCAGGCCGGCGGCATCCTCGGCATGTTCAACATGTTCGCCGGCGGCGGCATTCACCGCATGGCGATCTTCGCGCTGAACATCATGCCGTACATTTCGGCTTCGATCATCATCCAGCTTTTGACCACGGTATCGCCGCAGCTCGAGGCGCTGAAGAAGGAAGGCGAGGCCGGCCGCAAGACGCTGAACCAGTACACCCGCTATCTCACCGTTCTGCTGGCCGCGTTCCAGTCCTACGGCATCGCGGTGGGCCTCGAGGGCGCCGGCAACGTCGTCAGCGATCCCGGCATGTTCTTCCTGGTGTCGACCACGGTCACGCTGACCGGCGGCACCATGTTCCTGATGTGGCTGGGCGAGCAGATCACCTCGCGCGGCATCGGCAACGGCATCTCGCTGATCATCCTCTCCGGCATCGTCGCGCAGCTGCCCTCGGCCCTCGCCAACATGCTGGAACTCGGCCGTCAGGGCGCGATGTCCACCGGCATCATTCTGATGGTGCTCGTGATGGCGGTCGCGGTGATCGCCTTCATCGTGTTCGTGGAGCGGGCGCAGCGGCGGCTTTTGATCCAGTATCCGAAGCGTCAGGTCGGCAACAAGATGTTCGAGGGCCAGTCCTCGCATCTGCCGCTCAAGCTCAATACCTCCGGCGTGATCCCGCCGATCTTCGCATCCTCGCTGCTGTTGCTGCCGACCACGGTTGCGAATTTCAACGCCGGCCGCGGCCCGGAATGGTTCCAGTGGATCACCACGCAGCTCGGCCACGGCCGGCCGCTGTTCCTGATCTTATATCTGGCGCTGATCGTGTTCTTCGCGTTCTTCTATACCGCGATCGTGTTCAACCCTACCGAGACCGCCGATAATCTGAAAAAGCATGGCGGCTTCATTCCGGGCATCCGGCCGGGCGAGCGCACCGCCGAATATATCGATTACGTGCTGTCGCGAATCACGGTGCTGGGCGCGATCTACCTCGCGGTGGTCTGCCTGATCCCGGAAATTCTGATTTCCTACGCCGCGGTGCCGTTCTACTTTGGCGGTACCTCGCTGTTGATCGTGGTCAGCGTGACCATGGATACGGTGGCGCAGGTGCAGGGCTATCTGCTCGCCCACCAGTATGAGGGGCTGATCAGGAAGTCGAAATTGAGGGGGCGGCGGCGCTGACGCGGATCACGGCGGGCTCGGGCGGGGCGGGTTACCGGTTCGCACGAAGATAACGCGCCGAGCCGAGATTTTGGGCCTGGGTTCTGGACCGAGGCCGGGGGAAACACGAATGAGACTTATTCTTCTCGGGCCGCCAGGGTCGGGCAAGGGAACCCAGGCCCAACGGCTGGTGCATCGCCACGGCATTGTCCAGCTCTCGACCGGCGAGATGCTGCGCGCCGCGGTGGCGGCGCAGACCCCGGTCGGCCTGAAGGCCAAGGACATCATGGCCTCCGGCGGGCTGGTGCCGGACGAGATCGTGATCGGCATCATCTCCGACCGGCTGGACCAGCCGGACGCCGCCAAGGGCTTCATTCTCGACGGCTTTCCGCGCACGGTGCCGCAGGCGGAGGCGCTGGACGAGCTGTTGAAGAAAAAGCACATGAAGCTCGATGCCGTGATCGAGCTTCGCGTCAATGAAAGCGCGCTGCTGCAGCGGGTCGAGACCCGGGCCGCCGAAATGCGCGCGCGGGGCGAGGACGTGCGTATCGACGACACACCGGAGGTGCTGACCAGGCGGCTGGCGAGCTACCGCTCGCAGACCGAACCGCTGATTCACTATTATTCCGAACGCCGCAAGCTGCTGACGGTCGATGGCATGATGACCATCGAGCACGTCACCCGCGAAATTAACCGAATCCTGGCCGCGATCGGGGCCGTCGAGGCCAGGTCTGAGAAAAAGGCCAACGCGGCCAGGCAGGCAGCCAAGCGCGCCAGACCGGCCGCCAAAAAGGCTTCCAAATCCGCCGGCAAAGGCGCCAAGACCCCAAAAAAGGCCGTCAAGACCGTCCGGAAGGCTGCCAAACCGGCCTCCAGGAGCTCGAAAACGACGATACGCAAGGCGGCGGTCCGGGCCGCCGGAAGAGGCAAAAAAGCCGTCAAAAAGGTCACGAAAAAGCGAGCTAAAGCATAGCGACGGTTGACGAAACCAGTTTGAATCCTTTAATAAGGCCCGTATCCAAGTCGGATGGTTTTCAAACGATGCCGGGCCCCGAGACAAGGGGACGGGCGTCGTGTTCGCGTTTGCGGACACCTGCCCGAAATAGCTAGCACATGGCCGATTCCTCCAGAGATCGGCGACAGGAGAGAAGTCCGTGGCCCGTATTGCCGGCGTGAATATTCCGACCAACAAGCGCGTGCTGATCGCGCTTCAGTACATCCATGGCATCGGCCAGAAGAACGCGGCCGACATCATGGAGAAGGTCAAGATTCCCGTTGATCGCCGTGTCTCGCAGCTGAGCGATCAGGAAGTGTTGCAGATCCGTGAAGTGATCGACCGCGACTACATGGTCGAAGGCGACCTGCGTCGCGAAGTTGGCATGAACATCAAGCGTCTGATGGACCTCGGCTGCTATCGCGGCCTGCGCCATCGCCGTGGTCTGCCGGTACGCGGCCAGCGCACCCATACCAACGCGCGCACGCGCAAGGGACCGGCCAAGTCGATCGCCGGCAAGAAGAAGTAATTGGCGAGTAGCGAATGGCGAATGGCGAATAGGGATCAATCCTCACTATTCGCTATTCGCCACTCACCATTCGCCCGTCAGGTGTAGCCGCTGGCATTACGGCGGCGTTGAGATCGCAAGAAAGGTTTTGGAATGGGCAAGGAAGCCACCCGCGTACGCCGCCGCGAGCGCAAGAACATCGCCTCTGGCGTCGCGCACGTGAATTCGTCGTTCAACAACACGACCATCACCATCACCGACGCGCAGGGCAACACCATTGCCTGGTCGTCGGCGGGAACGATGGGTTTCAAGGGTTCGCGCAAGTCGACCCCCTATGCCGCGCAGGTCGCGGCCGAAGACGTCTCCAAGAAGGCGCAGGAACACGGCATGCGCACGCTGGAAGTCGAGGTCGCCGGTCCCGGTTCGGGCCGCGAATCGGCGCTGCGCGCGCTGCAGGCGGCGGGCTTCACCGTCACGTCGATCCGCGACGTGACCACGATCCCGCACAATGGTTGCCGTCCGCGCAAGCGCCGGCGGGTGTGATGCTTCGCGCGGGCGGCTCGGCCGCCTCGCGAATGGTTTTGAGAAATTTAAGGCGCGGACCGATCCGCGATCTCCAACGCCGGCAGTCGACGATTTGGCTGGCATGATGGGTGAAAACAGTGACGATCCAGAAAAATTGGCAAGAACTTATCCGCCCCAACAAACTCCAGGTGTCTCCGGGCACTGATCCGAACCGTTTTGCGACCCTGGTCGCCGAACCGCTCGAGCGCGGCTTCGGTCAGACGCTCGGCAACGCGCTGCGCCGCATCCTGCTATCGTCGCTGCAGGGTGCCGCCGTGCAGTCGGTGCACATCGACGGCGTGCTGCACGAGTTCTCCTCGATCGCGGGCGTTCGCGAAGACGTCACCGACATCGTGCTCAACATCAAGGACATCTCGATCAAGATGCAGGGCGAAGGCCCCAAGCGCATGGTCGTGAAGAAGCAGGGCCCGGGCGTGGTCACCGCCGGCGACATCCAGACCGTCGGCGACGTCGTGGTGCTCAATCCCGATCTGCAGATCTGCACGCTGGACGAGGGCGCGGAGATCCGCATGGAATTCACGGTTGCCGCCGGCAAGGGCTATGTCGCCGCCGAGCGTAACCGCCCCGAGGACGCGCCGATCGGCCTGATCCCGGTCGACAGCCTGTTCTCTCCCGTCCGCAAGGTCTCCTACAAGGTCGAGAACACCCGCGAGGGCCAGATCCTCGACTACGACAAGCTGACCATGACGATCGAGACCAACGGCGCGATCTCGCCGGATGACGCGGTGGCCTATGCCGCGCGCATCCTGCAGGACCAGCTCAACGTGTTCGTCAACTTCGAAGAGCCGCGCAAGGAAGTGGCGCAGGAGATCATCCCCGATCTCGCCTTCAACCCGGCGTTCCTCAAGAAGGTCGACGAGCTCGAATTGTCGGTGCGTTCGGCCAACTGCCTGAAGAACGACAATATCGTCTATATCGGCGACCTCGTGCAGAAGTCGGAAGCGGAAATGCTCCGCACCCCCAACTTCGGCCGCAAGTCGCTGAACGAGATCAAGGAAGTGCTGGCGCAGATGGGTCTGCACCTCGGCATGGAAGTGCCGGGCTGGCCGCCGGAGAACATCGACGAGCTGGCCAAGCGCTTCGAGGATCATTACTGATTTCGTCATTCCGGGGCGCGCGACAGCGCGAACCCGGAATCCCGTAGTTGTTACGTCGAGATTCCGGATCGCCGCTGCGCGGCGTCCGGAATGACAGGGCAGGAGAAGACGCCATGCGTCACGGCAAGGTTCATCGCAAGCTCAATCGCACCGCCGAGCACCGGCGCGCGATGTTTGCCAACATGTGCGCGGCGCTGATCAAGCACGAGCAGATCGTCACCACGCTGCCGAAGGCCAAGGAGTTGCGCCCGATCGTGGAGAAGCTGATCACGCTCGGCAAGAAGGGCGGGCTGGCCATGCGCCGGCAGGCGATCTCGGAGATGCGCGACCTCGACCAGACCAGGAAACTGTTCGACGTCCTCGCCACCCGCTACAAGGACCGCCAGGGCGGCTATACCCGCATCATCAAGGCCGGCTTCCGCTACGGCGACAATGCCCCGATGGCCGTGATCGAATTCGTCGACCGCGACGTCGATGCCAAGGGCCAGGATTCCGGCCCGGTGCAGGAAAAAGCCGCGGAAGCCGCGTAACTACCTGTCGTCCCGGCCAAGCGAAGCGCGAGCCGGGACCCATAAACCACCGCTGGATCGTTTTGAGTCGGCTGAATCCCTATCTAAGGTAACAACAAAGACCTGTGGTTATGGGTTCCTGCGTTCGCAGGGACGACAATAAAAAAAGCGGCGCCTTGGCGCCGCTTTTTTATTTGGTATCCGCCGGGCCCCGGCGGCGATTGCGCGCCCGCGTTGCGCTCCCGATATCTCCGTCATTCGATGATGGAGATGTCTCATGCAAATCGATCTCAAGGGAAAGACGGCGCTGGTGACGGGGTCGACCTCCGGCATCGGCCACGCGATTGCCAGAAAACTGGCCCTGGCGGGCGCCAATGTCGTGGTCAATGGCCGGAGCCGGGCCAAGGTCGACGCCGCTACCGCCGCGATCGCTGGCGCGGCGCCCGGCCGCAAGGTCCGCGGCATTGCCGCCGATGTCGCTACCGCCGCCGGATGCAAGGCTCTGGTGGCGGCGCAGCCCGAGGTGGACATCCTGATCAACAATGCCGGGATTTTCGAGCCCAAGGGGTTTTTGGATATTCCCGACGAGGATTGGAGCCGCTTCTTCGAAGTGAATGTGATGTCGGGGGTGAGACTGTCCCGCGCCTATTTACCGGGCATGCTGAAGCGCAATTGGGGCCGCATCGTCTTCATCTCTTCCGAATCCGCGCTGAACATTCCGAAGGAGATGATCCACTACGGCACCACCAAGACCGCGCAGCTCGCGGTGTCGCGGGGCCTTGCGGAGATGACCAGGGGTACCGCGGTGACCGTCAATTCGGTGCTGCCGGGGCCGACGATGTCGGAAGGCGTCGAGGCCTTCGTGAAAGACCTCGCACGGCAAAACGGCCAGTCGGTCGAGGAGGCGGCCGCGCAGTTCGTCAAGCAACATCGCCCGACCTCGCTGCTGCAGCGCTTTGCCACGCCGGAGGAGATCGCCAACATGGTGGCCTATGTCGCCTCAAAGGAATCATCTGCGACCAACGGCGCCGCGCTCCGCGCCGAGGGCGGCATCGTCCAGACCATCGCATGAGGTGAAACCGGCGCTACCACCCCTCCAGCACGATCTTGCCGCGCGATTTACCGGACTCCAAGAGCGCATGCGCGCGCTTCAGGTTGGCGGCATTGATCGTGCCAAACGTCTGGTCGAGCGTGGTGCGCAGCACGCCCTTGTCGAGGAGGTCGGCGACGTCGTTCAAGAGATGATGCTGCGCGATCATGTCCGGCGTCTGGAACGAGGAGCGGGTGAACATCGATTCCCAGTGCACCGAAATCGCCTTGCCCTTGAAGGCGCTGACGTTGAACTCCGGGGGATCGTCGATCAATCCATATTTGCCCTGCGGCGCCATCAGGTCCGCCAGCGCCTTGTAGTGCTGGTCGGTGTTGGTGAGGCTTGCGACCAGCGCCACGGGTGGCAATTTCAGCTGCTCGATCTGCTCCTTCATCGGCTTGGCATGATCGATCACCGCATGGGCGCCGAGCTCGTGACACCATGTTTGCGATTCCGGCCGCGACGCAGTCGCAACGACTGTGAGCCCGGTGAGGCGGCGCGCGAGCTGAATCAGGATCGAGCCGACGCCGCCGGCGCCGCCGACGATCAAGAGCGTGCGCGGATCAAAACTCTTGCCGGGCACGACCATGAGGCGATCGAACAGCAATTCCCAGGCGGTGATCGAGGTCAGCGGCAGGGCTGTGGCCTGCGCGAACGACAGCGTCTTCGGCTTGCGGCCGACGATACGCTCATCCACCAGGTGAAATTCGGAGTTGGTGCCTTGCCGCAGGATCGAGCCGGCATAGAAGACTTCGTCGCCCGGCTTGAACAGGCTGGCATCGGGGCCGACGGCGTCGACGACGCCTGATGCGTCGTAGCCCAGGATCTTGGTCTGGCCCTCGGGCGGCGCGGCGCGCTTGCGCACCTTGTAGTCGACCGGATTGACCGAGATCGCCTTCACGGCGACGCGGATGTCGCGACCCTTCGGTTCCTGTTTGGCGGCCTCGAAATCGATCAGTGCGTCGGCGGCATCGATGGGGAGGGATTTCTGGTATCCGACAGCCTTCATGGGGCGGTTCTCCCTTGTTCGCCGGCAGCACCCGCCGGCTTTGCCGGTACTACCTGCTGTTTCGCGTGCGAAATTGCAAGCTGCGTGAGTTCGCTTTACCTCGCCCCGCTTGCGGGGAGAGGAATCGGGCCATAACCGGCCGTTCCAGCGGCATCCGCGGCTTCTATTTGCAGGCCGGGATGCCTATATTCGGCACTCAAAATCGCTGGGAATCCTTTCATGATCGTGGTTCGCATTTTAACGGCATTGCTGGTCCTGTTGGTAGCTCACCCGGCGATGGCCCAGGATCGGCGGGTGCCGGCATCGGCTGCGGAACTTCGGCTGTCCTACGCGCCGATCGTGCAGCGGGTGCAGCCGGCGGTGGTCAACGTCTATGCCGCCAAAGTGGTGCAGCAGCAGCACAATCCGCTGCTCGACGATCCGATCTTCCGCCGCTTCTTCGGCGTGCCCGGCCAGCAGCCGGAGCAGATGCAGCGCTCGCTCGGATCGGGCGTGATGGTCGATCCCTCGGGCCTGGTGGTGACCAACGTCCACGTCATCGAGGGCGCCGACGAGGTCAAGGTGTCGCTTGCCGACAAACGCGAATTCGAGGCCGAGATCGTGCTCAAGGACCCGCGCAGCGATCTGGCGGTGTTGCAGCTCAAGGGCGTGCACGAGAAATTCCCGACGCTGGATTTTGCCAATTCCGACGAATTGCAGGTCGGCGACGTCGTGCTGGCGATCGGCAATCCCTTCGGCGTCGGCCAGACCGTCACCCACGGCATCATCTCCGCGCTGGCGCGCACGCAAGTCGGCATCACCGACTACCAGTTCTTCATCCAGACCGATGCCGCGATCAATCCCGGCAATTCCGGCGGCGCGCTGGTCGACATCACGGGAAAACTCGCCGGCATCAATACCGCGATCTTCTCGCGCTCCGGCGGCTCGCAGGGCATCGGCTTTGCCATTCCCGCCAACATGGTGCGCGTGGTCGTCGCCTCCGCCAAGGGCGGCGGCAAGGCGGTCAAGCGGCCCTGGCTTGGCGCCAAGCTGCAGGCGGTGACGCCGGAGATCGCGGAGACGCTGGGGCTCAGGCTTCCGAGCGGCGCGCTGGTCGCCAATGTGGTGTCGGGAAGCCCGGCGGCGCGGGCCGGACTGAAGCCGTCCGACCTGATCGCGGCGATCGACGGCCAGGCGGTCGACGATCCCAATGCATTCGATTACCGCTTTGCCACCCGTCCGCTCGGCGGCACCGCGCAGGTCGATGTGCTGCGCGCCGGCAAGACCGTGAAGCTGACGGTGGCGCTGGAAACCGCGCCCGACACCGGCCGCAACGAAATCGTCCTGACCGGACGCTCGCCGCTGCAGGGCGCCAAGGTCGCCAACATTTCGCCGGCGGTCGCCGACGAGCTGCATCTGGACTCCGACACCGAAGGCGTGGTGGTGACCGATCTCGCGGATGGCGGCGCGGCCGCGGGCGTCGGGTTCCAGAAGGGCGACATCATCACCTCGGTGAATAGCCAGAAGATCGCCAAGACCAGCGATCTCGAAAAGGCGACCCGCGATCAGGTCCGGATCTGGCGCATCACGGTGGTGCGCGGCGGCCAGCAGATCAACGTCACGCTCGGCGGATGAGCCCGAAGCAACCACGCGAAGCTGCCAACCTGTTCGCTGCCGCGGGGATGGAGCAGGATGCCCCGCATCCGCTCCCCGACAAATTGCGCCCTCGCGCGTTGTCGGAAGTCGTTGGCCAGGATCATATCCTCGGCCCCGACGGCGCGCTGACGCGGATGCTGGCGACGCGCACGCTGGGCTCGCTGATCTTCTGGGGACCGCCGGGTACCGGCAAGACCACGGTGGCGCGGCTGTTGGCGGATGCCACCGAGCTGCATTTCGAGCAGCTCTCGGCGGTGTTTTCGGGCGTAGCCGATCTGAAGAAGGCGTTCGACGCCGCCCGCGCCCGGCGCGAGATGGGCAAGGGCACGCTGCTGTTCGTCGACGAGGTGCATCGTTTCAATCGAGCGCAACAGGATTCGTTTCTGCCGGTGATGGAGGACGGCACGGTGGTGCTGGTCGGCGCCACCACCGAAAATCCCTCCTTCGAGCTCAACGCCGCGCTATTGTCGCGGGCGCGCGTGCTGGTGTTTCATTCGCTCGATACCGAGGCGATCGAAAAGCTGTTCGTCCATGCCGAGAAGATCGAGGGCAAGAAGCTGCCGCTCGACGAGGAGGCCCGCGCCGTATTGGTGCGCATGGCCGACGGCGACGGCCGCGCCGCGCTGACATTGGCCGAAGAGGTCTGGCGCGCCGCGCGCAAGGGCGAGACGTTCAACGCCGAACAATTGCAGGCCATCTTGCAGCGCCGCGCGCCGATCTACGACAAGTCGGCCGACGGACACTACAACCTCATCTCGGCGCTGCATAAATCGGTGCGCGGCTCCGATCCGGATGCGGCGCTTTATTATCTCGCGCGCATGATGGATGCCGGCGAGGATCCGCTGTTCCTGGCGCGGCGCGTGGTGCGCATGGCGGTCGAGGATATCGGCCTTGCCGATCCGCAGGCGCTGGTGGTCTGCAACGCCGCCAAGGATGCCTACGACTTTCTCGGGTCTCCCGAGGGCGAGCTGGCGATCGCGCAAGCCGTGATTTATCTGGCCACCGCGCCGAAATCGAACGCCGCCTACACGGCGTTCGGCGCGGCGATGCGCGCCGCGAAAGAGGGCGGTTCGCTGCTGCCGCCAAAACATATCCTGAACTCGCCGACAAAATTGATGAAGTCGGAAGGCTATGGCTC
>DATNMT010000194.1:0-3818 GCA_035602495.1 Bradyrhizobium sp. | reverse complement strand
ATTGCCGATGTCGTACCTCGCGGCCGCGCGCTCCGGCAAAAGACCAAAACGCGTCGCCTATTCGCCGGACCTCGGCATCACGCCGGTCGATCCGGAGGTCGCCGCCATTACCCGCAAAGCGGCTTCGCGTTTTGCCGAGGCGGGCGCCATCGTCGAGGAAGCCCACCCCGACCTGCGTGAGGCCCATGAATGTTTTCATGTGCTGCGCGCCTTCGACTTCGCGATCAGCAAGGCGGCGCTGCTGCGCACCAAGCGCGACCTGCTCAAGCCCGAGGTGATCTGGAACATCGAGGAAGGCCTGAAGCTTTCGGTCGAGCAGATCGAGCGCGCCGAAGCCCAGCGCGTCGCCATGGCCGCCCGTACGCTGGAGTTCTTCAAGACCTACGATCTGTTGCTGGCGCCGGCCACGATCGTCGCGCCGTTTCCGGTCGAGAACCGCTACGTCGCCGAATGCGCCGGTCACAAATTCGACAACTACGTCGAGTGGCTCGCCATCGTCTACGCCATCACGCTGGCCTGCTGCCCGGCGTTGTCGCTGCCGTGCGGGTTCACCGCATCGGGCCTTCCGGTCGGGCTGCAGATGGTGGCCGCGCCGCGCGGCGAGGCGCAGCTGCTCGCCGGAGCCAGCGTGCTGGAGGACATTCTGGGCGTTCGCGGCACCACGCCAATCGATCCGAGGCCCGCGAAGTAACCCCTAGCGCGCCGCCTCGACGGCGGCCGCGAGAGCCCGCTTGATCTGCTCCACAAAATCCTCGACCAGTTGTTCGCGGGTGATGCGGGCAACCTGTCCGGTGAGCAGCCCCTGCTCCGCCAGCATGACGACGCCGTGCAGCGCGGCCCAGATCTGCAAGGCATGCCGCTCGCGCAACAACCCGACCGCGGGCGCCTCCAGGGCTTCCAAAACCAGACCGAAGGTTTCCATCGCCGCATTATGAAGTTCGCTGTCCTTGGGCGCGCAGGCCATGATTCGCGATGCGAACATCAGGCGGTAGATTCCGTTGCGGCGAAGGCCAAATGCCAGCGCCGCGAGCGCCAGGCGCGAGAGTTTCGAACGCTTTGACGGTCTTTTGATCGCCTCCTTGAGCACAGCGTTAAATTGACGGAAAGCCTCGGCCGCAACCGCTGCCAGCAGTGCCTCGCGGTCGGCGAAATGCCGGTAGGGAGCCGGCTGCGAAACCCCCAATTTCCTGGCTAAGGCCTTGATGCTGATGGCTTCCGGGCCGCCCTGCTCGGCTTCCCGGAGCGCGGCCTGGACCAGCGCATCCCTGAGATCGCCATGATGGTAGGTGTTCAGCGACTTGCGGGCGAGTTGAGGCGGCATCTGATTTTAGGATCCGTAACTTTCCGCTTGACGGATGAGCGCGGCACGAATGTAATATGCTATAACTTAGAGGCGCTGCCAAGGCGCCACCACCACAAAAGTGAACAGAAAACGCGAGCGCCAAACCATCGCGCGTGTACCCAAGGGAAATGCAGGCCATGTCGGGAAAGCTGAGAGTCCACGTCGACCAGGACAAGTGCCAGGGACACGCCCGCTGCAAATCGCTGGCTCCGGAACTGTTCGAGCTCGATGAATACGGCAACGCTCACGAAGCCGGCGATGGCTCCGTTCCGGCGGGGCTCGAGGACAAGGCGTGGCTTGCCAAGGCCAATTGCCCGGAGATCGCGATCGAAGTCACCGAAGATTGAACCGCTCCGTCGCGGTGCCGCCGGGTGCCGGCGCCATCGTCGAGTCAAGCGACCGAAGCAAAGGAATTCGCCCCGATGTCCGATCCCGCCGTCATGCCTGATCCCGCCAAAGTCCTGCCGGAACACCCGCCGGTCACCGACTGGGTCCACGATTTCGACCACACCGATCCGCGCTGGACCGAAAATCCATTTCCAATCTGGGACGAATTGCGCGTGGCAAGCCCGGTCGTGCATACCGATCGTTTTCACGGCTGCTACTTGCCGACCACCTATCAGGCGGTGCGGGAGATCGCCCACGATACCGAGCATTTTTCCTCGCGACGCGTCGTCGTGCGCGACGAACGGCCGGAGGTCCAGCGGAACGCGGCGCCGCCGATCACCTCCGATCCGCCCGAGCACAAGCCGGCCAAGCAGCTGCTGCTGCCGCCGTTCACGCCCGACGCGATGAAAAAGCTCGAACCGCGGGTTCGCGCCATCTGCAACGAGCTGATCGACGAATTCATCAATGATGCCAAATGCGACGCCGCGGCGCGCTACACCAAATACATTCCGGTGCGCGCCATCGCCCACATGCTCGGCATCCCCGAGCACGACGGCGACCTCTTCGTCAATTGGATCCACCAGATCCTCGAGCTCGGCATCAAGAACGAGAGCATCCTGATGCAGGCGGTCCAGGAGATGAGCGCCTATTTCGTCGGCCAGATCGAGGCGCGCAAGCTGCGCCCGACCGACGACCTGATTTCGACATTGATGAATGCCAAGGACCGGAACGGCCAGCCGCTGGAAGATTCCCACGTGATCGGCTCGCTGCGACTGCTCCTGATCGCCGGCATCGACACCACCTGGAGCGCGATCGGCTCCTCGCTGTGGCATCTCGCGAAAACGCCCGCCGATCGCGAGCGTCTGGTCGCCGAACCGGGACTGATTCCGACCGCGGTCGAGGAACTGTTGCGCGCCTATTCGCCGGTGACGATGGCCCGCGAGGTGATGAAGGAGACCACCATCAGCGGCTGCCCGGTCAAGCCTGGCAACATGGTGCTGCTGTCGTTCCCCGCCGCCAACCGCGACCCCGCTGTGTTCCCCGATGCCGACAAGGTGGTGATCGACCGCAAGGAAAACCGCCATGCCGCGTTTGGCCTCGGGATTCATCGCTGCATCGGTTCCAACCTGGCGCGCATGGAAATGGCGGTCGCGATCGAGGAATGGCTGAAGCGGATCCCCGACTTCAGGCTGGATCCGGCCGGTCAGGTCAAATGGTCGGAAGGCACCGTGCGCGGGCCGCGCCAGCTCCCGCTGCTGTTTGGAAAGGCGGGCTGAAGTCTGCTAACAATCCCCTTAAAGTTAAAGTTTAAGGGGAGGCGGACATGACAGTTGAAGCGCTAAGGCCGGCGGCCGAGAAAGTCGATCTCGCCGATGTGGAGCGCCGGATCAGGGCGATCTTCATCGGTTCGGTCGGCAATCTCGTGGAATGGTACGATTTTTACGCCTATACGGCGTTCGCGCTTTACTTTGCGCCTGCCTTCTTCCCGAACAGCGATCCCGTCGTGCAGCAGCTCAACGCCGCCGTGCTGTTCGCGGCAACCTTCCTGATGCGGCCGCTCGGCGGCTGGCTGTTCGGTTACATCGCCGACCGCTATGGCCGGCGACTGTCGCTGACCTTATCGGTGGTCTGCATGTGCTTCGGCTCGCTGATCATCGCGGTGACACCGACCTATGCCTCGATCGGCATCGCCGCGCCGGCCATTCTGGCTTTGGCGCGCGTCATCGAGGGGTTGAGTCTCGGCGGTGAATACGGCGCCAGCGCGACCTATCTGAGCGAGGTCGCGGATGCCAACCATCGCGGCTTCTATTCGAGTTTCCAGTACGTCACCTTGATCGGCGGCCAGCTCACCGCCATCATCGTTCTGTTGCTGCTGCAAAAGGTGTTTCTGACGCCCGAGGAATTAAAGGCATGGGGCTGGCGGATTCCGTTTGTGATCGGCGCATTTTTGGCGATTTTCGCCGCCGTGATGCGACGCAAGCTGCATGAGACCGACGCCTTTGTCGAAGCGGCGAAAGTGACAAAACCGACCGGCTCGATCGCCGGGCTTTTGAAATATCCGCGCGAGCTGCTGCTGGTGGTGGGCCTG
>DATNMT010000164.1:0-2344 GCA_035602495.1 Bradyrhizobium sp. | reverse complement strand
CGGTTCGAAGAGGTGTGCAAGGACCGGCGCGTTGGGCTGTTACCCGATGCGGCGTTCGACACAGCGGAAGTCCATTATGCCGCCGTTTGGAAGCCGGCGCCGGGCGAACTGGCGGCCTTTCCGAACCTGCAGGTGATTTTCAATCTGGGCGCCGGCGTCGACGCGCTGATGGCTGATTCGAGCTTGCCGAAAGTGCCGCTGGTTCGGGTCGCGGTTGGCGATCTGACCGGCCGCATGACCGAATATGTCGTCCTCCACGTGCTGATGCACCACCGGCAGGAGCTTTACCTGCGCGCCAGCCAGCGCGAGAAGCGCTGGCAGCCGAAGTCGCAATGGCCGGCGGGCGCGATTTCGGTCGGCATCATGGGGCTGGGCACGCTTGGATCGAACGCCGCCGAAGCGCTCCGGCATCTCGGCTTTCGCGTGTCGGGCTGGAGCAGAGGTCCAAGGCAGGTCGACGGCGTCGCCTGCTTTCACGGCCAGCGCCAGCTCGACGCGTTCCTGCGACAAACCGACATCCTGGTGTGTCTGCTGCCGCTCACGCCGGACACGCGGCATATCTTGAATCGCGGCCTGTTTGCAAAACTCAGCCGCAACGGTCCGATCGGCGCGCCGGTTGTGATCAACGCCGGACGCGGCGGCTTGCAGAACGAAGCCGACATTCTTGCATGCCTCGACGACGGCACGCTCGGCGCGGCCTCGCTCGACGTGTTCGAGCAAGAGCCGCTGCCGGCCGACAGCCGGTTCTGGACCCACCCGAGGGTGGTACTGACGCCGCACAACGCCGCCGACACTGATCCCGACGAGATCTCAAGATACGTCGCGCGCCAGATCGAGCGCTTTGAAGCCGGCGACGCGCTGGAACATGTCGTCGATCCGGCGCGCGGATATTGATCGGCTGGGTTCACAAACGAAGTGCAACACTTCGTCGCGGAGGTGGAGACGTTAGTTCCGGCGCAGAGCGGACAAAACCGCAGTCGCTTCAATCCGGCTCGCCGGCGGGCGTGAAGGTTCGCACGACCTCGTAGACGCCGGGTTCAAACCTGGCGATCGTGAGCGCTTCCTGAAGAAACGGAAGTGGGGCAGGGTCCTGACGCATCGCCTGATAATCATCGATGCTCCGCCATTGTGCATACATCGTGACCTTGGTCCCGTCAGTGCTGCGATGCAGGCTGGCGGAAACGAAGCCCGGCGCCCGACGCACTGAAACCTCCGTGGCTTCGGTTAGAAGTTCAACGAGCCGTCGCTGGTTTGCCGGTTCAACCGTGAACACGTTGATCAGGGTAATTACATCGCTTTTCGCAGAAATCGTGGTCATAGCGTCGCTTCCTTCAGAGAGCGTCGAGATAAGGGCATACCTCTCGCGGCGCAATCTCCCGCCCCGCAGGCGCATCGTGATCGAATTCCTGGCCGAACTGATTCGCGCGGATTCGTAATAAATTAGTTTTCGCGCCCTGCCGGCCGGCTACGTCTCCCCTTGGTTCATATGAAAGGTACGAACCGATATGAGCTCGGGCCTCGTTCAACCCTTCATCACCCCTCCCCAGCTGAAGGCGGCGCGCCTGGAATGGTTCCCGGCGGTCCCTGCCGCGAATTGGAGAATGGACAGATGAGCGACTACAAGCTTTTGATCGACGGGAAGTTGGTGTCCGGCGCGATGACGCTGAATGTGGTCAACCCGGCGACCGAGGAAGTGGTTGCCGTGGCGCCCAGGGCAGACCGCGCGCAACTCGAACAGGCCGTCGCCGCGGCGAAAGCGGCCTTTCCGCGGTGGTCGCAGACGCCCGTGCGGGACCGCGGCGCGCTGCTGGCGAAGCTGGCTGATGCGGTTGAAGTGCGTCAGGCCGAGTTTGCGGAAATACTGACGGCGGAAAATGGCAAGCCGATCGCGCAGGCGGTGCTGGAAATGGCGGCCGTCGTAGCCGCGATGCGCTATTATGCGGGTCTCGACCTGGCGCCTCGGATCCTGAAGGAGGATGCGTCCCAGAAGATCATCGAACAACCCATGCCGCTCGGTGTGATTGCAGCGATATCGGCGTGGAACGTGCCGATGATCCTGTTAGCCGCGAAGATCGCGCCGGCGCTGCTTGCCGGCAACACCGTTGTCGCCAAGCCGGCGGCGACGACCCCGCTGGCGGCGCTTAAACTGGGTGAGCTGTGCGCCGATATTCTGCCCCCCGGGGTGATCAACGTCATTGTCGACGCCAACGATCTCGGGGACGTGCTCACCAGCCATCCGGACGTCGCCAAAGTCGCATTCACGGGTTCGACTGCCACCGGCAGGAAAGTCATGGAAAGCGCGGCCGGCACGCTGAAGCGCCTCACGCTGGAGCTCGGCGGCAAC
>DATNMT010000161.1:0-10290 GCA_035602495.1 Bradyrhizobium sp. | reverse complement strand
AATCGGCGCGAAGATCAGGATCAGCACGACCAGGATCGCGCCGGTCGGGATGGTATTGCACAGAAGCGCCAGCGCGACATTCCCGCCCGCGAGTTTTTGCGCCATGATGCCCGAGCCGACCACGGCCGCCAACAGGAACGCGGTGCCAAGCCATTCCGCGAACAGACGCCGCCCCAATGATGGCATCAGGTCTTTTCCGTCGCCTTGGCCGTCGAGCCTTCCATCCGCCCGATGTCGTGGAGCTTGTTCTGCAGAGCCAGTTGATTGAGCGAGTGCAGCGGCAATGCCGCGAAGATGCCGATCCGCTGGTTCAGCAGCCGATAGGCTTCCTTGAAGGCGAGCGAGACTTCGGCAGGCGTCCCCGTCGCCTCTGCCGGATCGGGAATGCGCCAATGCGCCGTCATGGGCTGGCCTGGCCAGACCGGACAGGATTCGGCCGCCGCGTTGTCGCAGACCGTGAACACGAAATCGAATTTCGGCGCTTGCGGCGCGACGAACTCGGCCCATGATTTCGAGCGATAATCCAGCACGTCGTATCCGAGGCTCTTCAGGAGCCGCAGTGTCTCCGGATGTATACTTCCTTTCGGGTGGCTTCCGGCGCTGCAGGCGTGGAATTTCCCCGCGCCAAGCTTGTTCAGGATCGCCTCGGCCATGATCGAACGCGCCGAATTGCCGGTGCAGAGAAACAGGACGTTGTAGGGAAGATCAGCCACATGGCCCTCCATCAGCAGCAGGCCGAGGCGGCCTTGGCGGATTCCGCCTGCGGTGCGCAGCAAGCGCCTTGCTTCTCATGCGCGATGCGCACCGCGTTCTCGCCGGTGCCGTCGCCATAGGTGATGCTCTCGCCCGTGGTCAGGAAGGTTTCCCAGGCAATGCCGGCCGGATCGTCGATCCACGATTTCTCCGACTTGGCGTAGCAACAGGCGGTCTGGCCCTGCTCGATGACGTTGCCGCCGGCCTCGCGCAGGCGGGCGTACACCTCGCCCAGTTCGCCGGCATCCTCGACCTGGATGCCGAGATGGTCGAGGCCGGGTTCGCGGCCCCGCGACGAGATCGCGAAATTCACCCGCGGATCGTCCAGCATCCATTTGGCGTAGTCCGGCTTCACCACGGCGGGCCTGGCCGCGAACAGCGCGGAGTAGAAGCCGATGGATTGCGGAATGTCGCTGACGGCCACGTGCACATGCAGGCGTTTCATAGATCATCCTCCGTTTTCGACGTGTTGATTTCCGACAGATACTTCCCGTGGCAGATGAAGCCGGGTCACGCCGTGACCTTTTTTCGTCTCGAGACTACCGCAGGCTTGCATTCGACGGCCGGTGCGCAAGGCGCGCCGCCGCAGCAATTCTCGGTGAGATAGGCGAGCAGCGCGTTCATGGTTTCGAACCGGGCCGCGTAGATCATCGAGCGACCGTCGCGGCGCACCGTGACCAGGCCGGCGGCGCGCAGCCGGTCGAAATGAAAGGTCAGGGTGTTCGGCGCAAGATCGAGCGCGCTGGCAACCGCTCCGGCCGGCATGCCCTCGGGGCCGGCCTCCACCAGCAGGCGGAACACGTCGAGCCGATTATCCTGGGCGAGCGCGGCCAAAGCCGCGACGGCTTCCATTTTTTTCATATTTCAATGGTTATTGAACTAATTCACCGCCGTCAAGAAACAATTCAATGATCCTTGAAATAAAGTCAGCAAGGGATCATCCGCTTTTCGCGGCACACTCTATCGCGGGATGTGATTGCCACTCGAAGGCGGACCTGTCCGCCGAAGCTCGCCGAGCGAAGGCGGAAGCGTCAAATCAATCCGGCTTTCCGCTTGCGGCGGGCCCCGGATTTCGCTTCGCTCCATAAGTGGGTAAAGGTTAAATTCGCAACTGCAAACGGTGACGTCTATGCGAACCTTACTTGCGCGCGCGATGTGCCTACCGACAGCGTTGATCATGGCGGGTATCGCGACCAATGCGGCCGCTCTGCCATTGACGCCATTTCGCTATGAAGCTCAGGCGCAGCGACACTGCCCGGAGGACACTGTGGTCTGGCTCGATTTCCGCAAACGCATCTATTACCTCAAACGGCAGAATCGCTACGCGCATGGCAGCACCGGGAGCTTCGTGTGTCTGGACGAAGCCCGCAGCAGCGGTTACCGCCGTTCCTTGCTCGGACTTCGGTAGGTCCGCGCCTGCACCCCAACCGGGTTCCCGAAAGGCTGTCGGCGCAAGTGGCCCCAACCTCTCCACCGAACCGCCTTGCTTTGGTCATACCGCAGTGAAGTCTGCGGAACGACGTTCTCCTGAGCGGCCGCTAGCCAGGCGGTGACATTGGACCGAGTACGGAGCGCCAATGCAGACCACGCAGAACCCGAAACAACCCGACGATCCCCATGACGTCCTGGTGGTCGCGCCCGATGTGGTGCTGATGGCGCCCACGGACGAGGAGCTTTCCAGGCTGGCGCGCACCTTGCGCGGTGCTTCGAATCCGCTAGCCCGTAACGAGCCCGACTTTGCGGCGGGCCCAGCGGTTCCACCGGTCGATACGACGTTTCGCCCGGCGACCGTCGGCGATCTCGGCCGGCGGTCGATCGGCCAACGGGCGGCCCGCGGCTTCGGCGTTGCGCTGCTGCTGGCGTTGTGCGCCGGCATCGCCAACATCGCCTGGCAATCCTGGGGCGACGCGGCCGAACAGATGATCGCCCAATGGGTGCCGCCCCACATCCTCGCGACAGTGCTGCCGCAGGAAGGCCCGGCGCCATCAGCGCAACCTGCCCCACCCGCCGCCGATGCAACCGTGAACGCAGCAGCTCCGCAACCAATACCGGTGGCTCAGACCGCACCCGAAGGCGCCGCTGCGACCGCCGCCGCGCCATCGGCCGAACCGGCGCCGCCGCCAGCCTCGGTGCCGAACGATGTCGCAAGCCTGCGCCAGGAGATCGAGCAGCTCAAGGCCAGCGTCGAACAGCTCAAGGCCGGCCAGCAGCAGATCTCGCGCGACATTGCCAAGGCGTCCGAGATCAAGGCGTCCGAGATCAAGGCATCCGAGCCGAGGGCATCCGAGCCGAACCCGCGGCCGCGGATATCGGCGCTGCCGCCGCGGCCGATCGCCCCGCGCGCGCGCAGGCCGATGCCACCGCAGGCCGCCATGGCTCCCACCATGCCGCAGGCGCCGGCGCCTTACGCGGCGCCCTACGTGCCGCGGCAAGTTGAGCCACCGCCGCCAGCCGCGGATCAGCCGCTGGCCGATCCGGAGCTGGCATCGGTGCCACGGCCGCCGATGCCGGTGCGGTAGCATTGGTTCCTTCACGAAAGACCGATCCGCTTCGCTCGAAAGCGCTATAGTCGGGCGAGTCGGATTCGCGCGCAGGAACCAATCCGGCAGCCGCGGCTTATCGCGCATATCCAGACAACCGGGAGACCGCCATGAAAATCGTCAAGATCGTTTTGGCAGGTACAGTGGTCCTCACTATCGCCGGCTCGGCAGCGTTGGCCCAACAAGCGTTGACGGGGGTACTTACCAAGATCGACCGGATCCATGGCGTTGTCGCGATTCAACGGACGCAAAGCGGGACCGTCGGGGCGAATAACAGCGGCGGCGCCGAAGAGTTCAAGGTGCAGGACGGCGTGGCATTGGACGACGTGCATGCCGGCGACAGGGTCTCCTATTCGGTGACCGAAGCGGGCGGGATCAAGACCGTCACCAAACTTGGAAGACAGTAACCGGCGCGCCGTCAAGGTGATCGACCGACGATGGCGGCGATGGTTGCCGGCATGATCTGAATTGCATGAGAAACGTCAGCCTGAAAACGCCGGACCGGCACGGACCGCCCGGGCTTTCGGTGCGACCTCGGTGCGCATGAAGTCGCCGCGCTTCGTCAGTTCATCGAAACGCGTGCTGCGGAAACGGAGCGGCGTTTTGCGCAGCACGCGTTCGACACAGCGCCACAGGATCATGGCGTGGACCGGCGACCGCAGGGCCGTTTGCCGGGCGGCATCCTCGTCGTAGCCGAGCAGCTTCTCGCCGAGCTCGCACCAGGCCTCGTAGACCTCCGTATTGCGGTCGCCGTAATTCACCGGCTCGAGCGCCAAAGGCTCTAGCAGTTCGATCGCATCGGCCCGCTTGAAACGCCAAAGCTGGATCGTCGAGGCAAAGGCGACCAGATGCAGCCATTCATGAAGCAGCGTGGTGCCGAGCAGCTGACCGAGACGGCGATCGGGTTTGTAGAGCACGATCAGGCTGAAATTGGTGGCATGCCCCAGATTGAAGAACTCGCCGCCCCGTTCCTTGCGCACCCAGGGATCGAGGAACGACGGTTCGTCGCTCAAATGCAGGCGCCGGACCAGGCGTGGATCCGGCAATTCGCGCAGCAGCGCCAGCGCTTCGGTGGCGTCGATGCGCTCGTAATCGGCAACGCGGTCCGGAATCTCGATCTCGGCCTTGCAGCCGGCAACGCAATAAACCCGCATCACCACCGGCTGCCGCGCCGTGCCGCCGCGCAGGAACGCCTTCAGGGTCGGGAAGCGCGAGGCATCCGACGCCACGAACAGCGTCACCGCGCGGGCATAGATCCGTGAAAACCCGCTCGGCGGCGCCGGCTTCGGATCGAGCGTGCGGATCGGGCCGAGCTTGCCGCCAACCCGCGGCATGTTGCGGTGAAGAAAACCGACGACGAGCAGCGCAAGAAACAGGATAATGATGACGAGCTGGGGCACGACCATGACGCTCGGAAGGTTTGGCAAACGTCGCTCCATGGCGGCCGTCGGGGATGCCGGCCCGCCGGTCCGATCGAACGATGTTCGCGGTTCGGGCCAGAGCCGACTTCAATTCGAGACGCTTGCATCTGTTATCCCAACCGGACCTTGACCCGGTCAACCCGCGCGGGCCATTTGCAACGCATTTTTCGCTGGCGGCCCGGCTTTGCTTTTCGATCGACAAAGTGCATCGTGGGAACCGGGGGGCCTATGGAGCGGCGCAGATTCATCACACTTGTTGGCGGCGCGGCGGCGGCATGGCCGCTGCGGGTGCGCGCGCAGCAGGCGGCGATGCCGGTGATCGGGGTGCTCGCCGCACCGACCGAGGCATCGTATGGGCCGTATATCGATGCCTTTCGCAAGGGCCTGAAGGAAACCGGCTATACCGAGGGACAGAACGTCGCCATCGAATATCGCTGGGCGGAGGGGCAGTATGACCGGCTGCCGGCGATGGCGACCGATCTGGTCGCGCGCCAGGTCGCCGTGATGGTGACGATCGGCGGCATTCCCGCGGCGCTGGCGGCAAAAGCGGCCACTTCGACGATCCCGATCGTGTTCGGTGTCGCCGAAGATCCGGTCAAGGTCGGACTGGTCGACAGTTTGGCGCGGCCGAACGGCAACGCCACCGGCGTAAGCCTGTTGAGCGTGGAGCTGGAGTGGAAGCGGCTGGAGTTGATCCGCGAGGTGATGCCGCAGGCGGCGTCGATCGCGATCCTCCTGAATCCAAAAAATCCGCAAACCGCGGCGCAATTGCCGGAGAAAACCAAAGCGGCGAAGGCGCTCGGGCTCCAGCTCAGCGTGTTGAACGCGAGCAGCGATGCCGAAATCGACAGCGCGTTTTCGGCCGCCGCGCAGCAGCACGTCAGCGCGCTGGTCATTGGCGCGGACAGCTTCTTTCACGGCCGGCGCGAACATCTTGTGGAACTTGCCGCGCGCTACGCGCTGCCAACGATTTATCCCTATCGCGAGGAAGCCGCGATCGGCGGGCTGATGAGTTACGGCATCAACCTCGCGGGCGCCTATTACCTGGAGGGCGATTACGCCGGACGTGTGCTGAAGGGCAGCAGGCCGGCCGAGTTGCCGGTCCAGCAGTCGACCAGCGTGGAACTGGTCATCAACCTCAAGACCGCCAAGACGCTCGGCCTCAGCTTTCCGCTCGCGCTGCTCGGGCGCGCCGACGAGGTGATCGAATAGACGCGGTTCGCTGGCGGCTCCGCGAGTCCCGCGGTCGAGAGAGCCCCTCACCCCAACCCTCTCCCCGCAAAGAGCGGGGAGAGAGAGAAACGATCGATCGCCGCTGTCGCATCAACCTAAACTCATCCCGCTCTAACGTGAGGTGCGGCGCGCCAGTTTGGCCGCCAGATTCAAGCCGACGCCGGGCCGGCTCCACGGGCACACTGCGATGCAGATCGCGCAGCCATGGGTCTGGTTGAAAAACGGCAGGCAACGATCGAAATCCACGTACCATTTCTCGACGCCGCGGACCATTTGCTTGAGCGGCGCGATCGCCTCGGGCGGACAGGCGTTCTCGCAGACCCTGCAATTGGTGCAGAACGAATCGACATCGAAGGTTCGTTGCGGCGTTGGCATGAACGGCGCGTCGGTCAGCACCGCGGACATCCGGAACGACGAGCCGAATTCGGCATTGATCAGCGAGCCGTGCTTGCCGAGTTCGCCGAAACCGCAGGCGATCGCCGGCGGAATCATCATGACCTTCGATGTCATCGGTCCGGTCAACGGCTCGGCGTCCCAGCCCTGCCGGCGCAGCCAGGCGGTGACGGATTTTGCCGCCGCGGCTGCACGCCCGTATTGCCGGACTACCTCGGCGCCGGCGGTGGCCTCGGGCGCGGTCGCGATCTGCGCGTAGTCATGGGCGAAGCCGAGCATGATGATATTCCGTTGCGGCGCCTGCTGGCCTTCATAGACCCAAGCCGGATCCATTCCGGCGACGCCCCACATGTCGAAATTTCCGCCCTCGCCAAGCCCGGCAAGCGCCGCATTCCAGTCTTCCGGCCGCCGTTCGACCGGCTCTCCCGTCACTTCGGGCAGCGCCGTCGCGAGTTGCTTCGCACGCGCTTCACGCGCGCGCGAAAGATGCGGATTGCCGGGATCGACCTGGTAGAACCAGCGCTGCATGGCGCCGTGGGCGATGGTGTCCGGATCCGGCGCCCAGTACACCATGCGCGGCTGGCGCGGGGTGGTCTCGCCGAGGCCGTTGATGGCGTTGCCCGAGATCGCGGGCTGCAAGGCAAGCTGCGCAGGATCGGCACAGAACGGCCGGTGGTGGTTGGGCATCGTCGCTGGTCCTTCGCGAGGGCGCGGTCAAGATTAATCTTGTCGGCCCATCGGCGTCTACGGCCAAACGACGATCGCGCGGCGGCGCGCCGTCATCGCTCTCGCAGCGCTGCTATGGCGTCGGCCGTCGAGACGATGCGGGCGAACTCGCCATTGAGATTGGCGAGCGTCATCGCGTGGATGTCCTCGGCCGAATGGACGTCACCGTCAGGGCCGGTGCGGTCGAAGGTCCAGGTCGCATCGCGCACCAGCCGCGCGTCAAATCCGAGATTGCCGGCCATCCGGGTCGTGGTTTCCACGCAATGATTGGTGGTCGCGCCGCAGATCACCAGCGTCTTGAGACCGGCGGCACGCAGCCGGGCTTCGAGATCGGTGCCGATGAAGGCGCTGTTCACGCGCTTCACGATCACCGGCTCGCCGGCCTGCTCGCGCGCCTCGTCCTTGACGGGATAGCCGGTGCCGTCGAGGAGGAAGGAGGAATTCGGATTCGTACCCTGGTGGCGAATGTGGAAGATCGGCGCGCCGTGCTCCCTGAATGCGTTCAGGAGATCGACGATGCGGGCAACGGCATGCGGGTTGTTGCGCCGCTTGCCCGCGGCCTCCCATTGGTCGAAGGCGCGCTGCACGTCGACGACGATCAGGGCCGCGGCAGAGGCCGGACTATCGGGCATGGTTCGGGCTCCGGAGAATCATCCTGCTGCGCGCCGAGGTGCCATGGCGAGGCATGCATCGAAACGGCATTTTTCCCTCGTTTCCGGCCTCGTCAACCCCGCCGCTGCGTCCGCAGCCAGACTCCGAACGCGATCGCCACCGCGCCCGCCAGCGTGAACCAGGTGATGGCGTATTGCAGGTGGTCGTCCTTGAGATGCACCTCGAGCGGGCCCGGCTTCGGGATGCCGCTGGCGGGCACCGGCTGCTCCAGATCGATATAGAACGGCGCGACCTCTCCCCAGCCGAGCGCGCGCGCCATCGCGAGATGATCGCGGGTGAACCACAGCCGTTTTGCGATGTTTTCCGACGGCGTCAGCACGCCTGCGGTTTCGGGGAAGCGGATATAGCCGGTCAGCATGACGGGCGCACCCGTGACGAGCGGCTGGACTGCGCGATCTTGCTGCGCGCGGTCCTGCATCGTGTTCGGCACGAAGCCCGCGTTGATTGCGACGGTGTCGCCGGTCGGCAGCCGCGCGGGCAAAAACGCCCAGGTGCCGGGGCCGCTAATATCTTCGCGCACGGCGGAGCCGGAGCTGTAGACCATGGCGTCCGGAGCAGCCGCATAGGTCGCGGTGAAACGAACGCGGCGGAATTCGTCGGCCGCCGGCGTCATTGCATTCCACTGCGCGGCCGTCGGCAACGGCGAAGGCGCGGCCGCCAACCGTTCGGTGAGCGCCGCGATCAGCGCATGCTTCTCGACCCGGCGCTGCAACTGCCACAGCCCGAGGCCGACAAAGGCCGCCACCATCACAAGCGTGAAAATGGCAAAACCGGCACCGCTCGCCCTTCGCGTCGTCGTCGCCGTCATTTCGGCTCGCCATCGATCAGCCGGCCGGGCGCGGCCTTGTGATGGAACTGCAGCGCGATCAGAAGCGACTTCATCGCGCGCAGCGGCAGCAGCGTGGTGGCGAGGATCAGCGGCAGCCAAAGCACCGCATGCAGCCAGAGCGGCGGCTGGTATTTGATCTCCACGATCAGCGCGCACGCCACCACGACGGCGCCGGCCAGCATGATGATGAAGATCGCCGGCCCGTCGCCGGTATCGATGAAAGCGTAGTCGAGCCCGCAGGCCTCGCAGCTCGACCGCAGGGTGAGGAACCCGGCATAGAGCCTGCCCCTGCCGCAGCGCGGACATTTGCAGGCAAGCCCGCGCAGCGCGCTCTGGGTGACGGTGGGCAAGGTGGGGTCGGGCATTCATCTTTCCTTCCCCTCTCCCCTTGTGGGAGAGGGTGCCCTGAGCGAAGCGAAGGCGGGTGAGGGGTTCTCTCCGCAAACTCAGTGCTTGCGGATGGAGACCCCTTATCCGGCGCTTCGCGCCACCTTCTCCCACAAGGGGAGAAGGAAAAGAAAAAGGGCGGCCCTTGCGGCCGCCCTCTTGTAGCACAATGAATTGGCGATCAATGCGCGCCGTGGGCCATGGTTTCGGCGCCGTGGCCCCAGACGTAGATGCAGATGAACAGGAACAGCCAGACCACGTCGACGAAATGCCAGTACCAGGCGGCGAATTCGAAGCCGAGGTGCTGGGTCGGCGTGAAGTGGCCGGCATAAGCGCGCGCCAGGCAGACGATCAGGAAGATGGTTCCGACCAGCACGTGGAAACCGTGGAAGCCGGTCGCCATGAAGAATGTGGCGCCGTAGATATTGCCGGAGTAGTGGAACAAAGCGTGGCTGTATTCGTAGGCCTGCACGCAGGTGAAGGACGCGCCGAGCAGGATGGTCAGGATCAAGCCGTATTTCAGGCCCTGGCGGTCGTTCTCGAGCAGCGCATGGTGCGCCCAGGTCACGGTGGTGCCCGAGGTTACCAGCAACAGCGTGTTCAATAGCGGCAGGTGCCAGGGATCGAAGGCCTCGATGCCCTTGGGCGGCCAAGTGCCCGGCACGGCGCAGGCGCCCATCGCGGTTCCGGCGCCGCAGCCGAAGACGGCGTCGCGGGTGGCGTGAACCGCGTCGGCCGGGAACAGCGCGGAATTGAAGAACGCCCAGAACCAGGCGACGAAGAACATCACCTCGGAGGCGATGAACAGGATCATGCCGTAGCGGTGGCTGATCTGCACCACGCGGGTGTGGTCGCCCTTGTACTGCGCCTCGCGGATCACATCGCCCCACCAGCTTGCCATGGTGTAGAGCACGCCGATGAGGCCGGCGCCGAAGACGATCGGCGCCGCCGCGTACATATGATGCATCCAGCCGATGGCACCCACCGCCATGACGAAGGCCGAGATCGAGCCGACAATCGGCCATGGACTCGGATCGACGAGGTGGTAGTCGTGATGCTTGACTTGCGCCGTAGCCATTGCAGTCTCTCCGTTAGCGGTGCCGGCTGTTGCGGCACGTATTCGTCTCAAAAATCAACTTCCGCAAAAAACCTGGAATCAGAGGTTTCCTCTTACAAGTTTCCTTACAGGTTCCTTTACAGATTTCCTTGGGCGTTGTCGGTCTCGCTCGCAGCCAAAGGCTTCGGTGTCGCGTCGCGAACAGGGTAGAAGGTGTAGGACAGGGTGATGGTGTTCAGCGTATCGTTGTCGTGGTCGCCCGCGATCGAAGGGTCGACA
>DATNMT010000160.1:0-2955 GCA_035602495.1 Bradyrhizobium sp. | reverse complement strand
GCAACCGAGCCCGAGATGCGCGGCATGGCGGAGGCCGAGCGCGAATTATTGAAAGCCCGCAGCCTCGAGCTGGCGCAACAGATCCGCGTCGCGCTGTTGCCCAAGGACGCCATGGACGACCGCAACGTGGTGCTGGAAATCCGCGCCGGCACCGGCGGCGACGAGGCCGCCTTGTTCGCCGGCGACCTGTTTCGGATGTATGAGCGCTTTGCGGCGCTGCAGGGCTGGAAGGTCGAGGTGATCTCGATGAGCGAAGGCACCATGGGCGGCTACAAGGAAATCATCGCCGAGGTGAAGGGCCGCGGCGCATTCGCCAAACTGAAATTCGAATCCGGCGCGCACCGGGTGCAGCGCGTGCCCGACACCGAGACGCAAGGGCGGATTCACACCTCGGCGGCCACCGTCGCCGTGCTGCCGGAGGTCGAGGAGGTCGATGTCGACATCAAGCAGGATGATTTGCGGATCGAGACCATGCGCGCGCAAGGCGCCGGCGGCCAGCACGTCAACAAGACCGAATCGGCGATCCGCATCACCCACATTCCGACCGGCATCGTGGTGATGATGCAGGACTCCAGGTCGCAGCACAAGAACCGCGCGTCGGCGATGAACATCCTGCGCTCGCGCATCTACGACGCCGAACGCCAGCGCGTCGACGCCGTGCGCTCGGCCGACCGCCGCGAGAAAGTCGGCTCCGGCGACCGCAGCGAACGCATCCGCACCTATAATTTCCCGCAGGGCCGCGTCACCGATCACCGCATCAACCTCACGCTCTACAAGCTGCCGCAGGTGATGGCGGGCGAGGCCCTCGGCGAATTGGTCGACGCGCTGACCACGGAACATCAGGCCGCGCAACTCGCCGCCCAGGGTGCGGCGGCGTGAGGCTCATTCTTCCGTCGTCCCTGCGACGCCACAACAATCACGGTGTCGGGTGGATGGTTTTGCGCAGGGACGGCGCATGACCGCACAAACCGTTGACGCGGCGCGGCGTGCGCTAACCGCGCGATTCAAATCGGCACACATCGAATCACCCGAACTCGACGCGCGGGTGCTGGTCGGCGCGGTGCTGGGGCTCGATCTCACCGGCCTGATCGCGGCGGCGAATCAGTCTCTGACATCGGAACAATCGTTTCGGCTCGAGGATTTTTCGCGCCGCCGCCTTGGCGGCGAACCGGTCGCGCGCATTCTGGGGGCCAAGGAATTCTGGGGACTGCCGCTCGCACTCTCTCCCGCGACGCTGGTGCCGAGGCCCGATACCGAGACCGTGGTCGAACTGGCGCTGGAAATGCTGCGCGCCGCGCCGCATCCCGATCGGCGGTTGCGCATCGCCGACATCGGCACCGGCTCCGGTGCTATTCTGCTGGCGCTGTTGTCCGAATTGCCCAACGCCTGCGGCGTCGGAACCGACATCAGCCCGGAAGCTTTACAAACAGCACACGGCAACGCCGTCGCCCTGGGGCTCGCCGATCGCGCCGATTTCGTCGTCTGCGATTATGCAGCGGCGCTGTCCGGGCCGTTCGACCTGATCGTGTCGAACCCACCCTATATCCGCTCGGCCGATATCGCAGCTCTCGCGCCGGAAGTGCGCGATCACGACCCGCGAGCCGCGCTGGATGGCGGCGGTGACGGGCTTGACGCCTATCGGGCGCTGATTCCGCAAGCCGCAAAGCTGCTCGCGCCCGGCGGCGCGCTGGTTGTGGAAGTGGGGCACGGCCAAAGCGAGGGCGCCCGGAGGTTGATGTCGGCAGCAGGGTTAACAGGCGAGCAGTCTGTTAGGACCGATCTGGCGGGCATCCGCCGGGCCGTGGCGGGCCGAAAAAAGCCCCCATAAAGCCCGATTGGAGGGTAAAAAAATCACTTGGAATATTCCCCGGGAGCGACTACGTTCCGGCCACAACATCGGTCCAGGGTTGCTGGCCCCGCAGATATTCCGAAGGGATGTCGCGGGTGGAGGCCAGAGTTCTCAAAGCGAGAGCCCGCCCCGAGTGAAAGGTTCCAAAACGCAGGTCCACTTGAGCGCGATGGCTTTGAGAGCTGCGCCGCTTCCGACCGCAAGAGCGAACGAAAGCCTGATATTGCGCTTGAAAACTCACGCGAGAAACCTGTGCTTGTTTTGGCAGGCGTAATGACTTGATGCGGCCGGCGGCATCCGCTGGACCGGTGGGGAGCGCGTCTTTGTTGGCGGCGGCGTACGGTAAAACCTGTCTGGAACTGAACTGCACCGCGATTTTCTCGTGCTTGAGGCGTGCCGCCTCCGGCGCGGCAACGACGACGGAAATCCAAGGCTAACAAGGCTTGAACCCAAAGGCTTGAAACTCTCAGGGCTGGAATAAAGGCAAGACATGAGAAACGGTCAGAACAACAAGCGGATGCGTAACCGGAACAACAACAACAACAGCAATAACAACAACCGGCGCGGCCAGAATCCGATGACCCGGGTGTTCGAATCGAACGGGCCCGACATCAAGATCCGCGGCACCGCTTCACACGTCGCCGAAAAATACGTTCAGCTGGCGCGCGACGCGCGCTCTTCCGGCGATCCGGTCGCCGCCGAGAACTATTATCAGCACGCCGAGCATTATTTCCGCCTGATCGCCGCCGCCCAGGAACAGTTCCGCCAGAACCAGCCGCAGCCGCGTACCGAAAACGAGATGGCCGCCGAGGATAGCGAGGACGAGGGCGAGAGCTTTTCGCATTTCGGCCAGGAGCCCGGCTTCGTCCCGGTGCAGCAGCAGCCGTTCGTGCCGCGCGACAACAATCCGCGCGATCACCAGCGCGAGGGCCAATCCTATCAGCCGCGCGACCAGCACCAGCCGCGCGAGCACCGCCCGCAACCGCAATTCCAGCCGCAGCCCCAACCGCAGCCGCAGCCGGTGATTCCGGATAATGCCAGCGTCGACCGGCTGCCGTCGTTCATCACCGGACCGCAGCCGCAGATCGGCGGCGCCCCCGGCGGAT
>DATNMT010000147.1:0-2194 GCA_035602495.1 Bradyrhizobium sp. | reverse complement strand
CGGATGGACTTCATCGTCCTCGACGAACTCGGCTACCTGCCGTTCGCCCAATCCGGCGGCCAGCTGCTGTTCCATCTCGTCAGCCGGCTCTACGAGCGAACGTCCATCGTCGTCACCACCAATCTCGCCTTCGGAGAATGGCCCAGCGTGTTCGGCGACGCCAAGATGACCACCGCGCTTCTCGACCGCCTGACCCACCATTGCGACATCGTCGAGACCGGCAACGACAGCTGGCGATTCAAAAGCCGCGACGACGATCACACAGCCCGCGCTCGCCACGTCTCCGCAACCCCGACCAGCTCCGACGGCGCGAGCGCTACCGCCAAAACCCGTCGCCCAAAGGGGCGCATTGCCTCATCAATAATGTTACCGGAGAACTGACCGTCAGGAGTGGGGCGGCGATACCGAATCGGATCGGTGTCGTCGATGGCAGGACGGATCAGCATGGGTACGCGGCGCGAGATCACGGCGGCGGTGGTAGACCGCTATCGATCAGCGGGGCGGATGGATAAGGGGCGCATTCTCGACGAACTTTGCGCGGTGACGGGCTGGCATCGCAAGCATGCGGTTCGGGCGCTGGCCAGCCATGTCGGAATTTCGCCGGAGGTCCGGCGGCAGCGAAGTCCGACCTATGGCGCTACTATCAGGGATGCTCTGGTGGCGCTGTGGGAAGCCTCAGATCGAATCTGCGGCAAGCGTCTCAAGGTGATGATTCCGACGTTGTTGCCTTCGCTGGAGCGGCATGGCCGGCTCAAGCTCGACCAGGCCGGTCGAGCGCTGGTGCTCGGCGTCAGCGCAGCCACGATTGATCGCCTGCTGGTTGAGACCAAAATCGCTGCGGCTGGTGGTAAGCGGCGGCGGGTTGGCTTTTATTCGGCGGTGCGGCGTGAAGTCCCGATCCGGACGTTCAACGACTGGCACGATCCGCCGCCGGGGTTCTGTGAGGTTGACATGGTGGCCCATGGCGGCACATCCGTGGCTGGCTCGTTTATCCAGACATTGACGATGGTCGATGTCGCCACTGGTTGGACCGAGTGCATGCCGTTGTTGACGCGCGAGAGCGGGCTCGTTGTGCGGGCCATGGAGCGCGCACAGAACCTGTTCCCCTGGCTCATTCGCGGCGCCGACTTCGACAATGACAGCGCGTTTATGAACGATGTCGTCGTGCCCTGGTGTCGCGCGCAAAAGATCGAGGTGACGCGTTCGCGCGCCTACAAGAAGAATGATCAGGCTTTCGTCGAGCAGAAGAACGGCGCGGTCGTCCGACGGCTTGTGGGATACGGTCGCTTCGATGGCGGCGAGACGACGCGTGTGCTGGAACGTTTGTATGCTGCATCTCGGCTGCACACCAACTTCTTCCAGCCGTCCTTTAAGCTGAAGTACAAGCGACGCGAAGGCGCAAAAGTAATCAAGCGTTATCATGTTCCGGCCACGCCCTATGAGCGCGCACTAGCGCACCCGAAATTGAGCAAGGCCGTCAAGCGGCGTCTTCGAGAGATTTATCGCACGCTCGATCCTGTGGCTCTGCTGGCTGAGATGAGGGACGCTCAGGCGGAGCTTGGCACGCGCGTCGGCGCCCGCGCGGGTAAGCTCGCGGCAGCAGCCAGCCTACCGGCACCGACAATGAACGCAGCAGCGTTCGCGAAGAGGCTCGGCAATGATGTGCATTTGGGGGAGCAGCGCATCATCCATCGGCGCATGCACAAGCCATATAAAAAGCGCGTCAGAATGCCATCGATTCTCGATCCGCACCGCGCTGACATCGAGCGCTGGCTGGCGGCCGAGCCTCGTCTGACCGCGCTGGCAATCCTCGGTCGCCTCGCCGAACACTCCCCCGAAAAGTTCGGGCCGCCGCAGCACACCATCGTGCAGCGCTTGTTGCGATCGCTCAGACGAAATGCAGCCGAGGTGATCATCCCTCGCATGGCCGGGGGTACGGCACCGGCCGTCATTGGTGATCCCGGGACTGGGGGCGGCGCTGCGTGTGATGGGCACTCCGCGACGCCCCCAGTCCCTCCGATCCTGCGAGCAATGACGCAACCTCGGACCGGCCGACAGTCGGAACTATATCCGTCAAGCGAAAGTAACATCCTCAGGTGAGGCAATACGCGGGTCAAAGTTCAGAGCTTCATCAAAGCGCAGGACGCCGTGCCACAACCGACTGAGGAAGCTCGGTTTGCTGGACAATTCCTGT
>DATNMT010000146.1:0-3743 GCA_035602495.1 Bradyrhizobium sp. | reverse complement strand
CTAGACCTGCGCGGCTCATAATAGACGATATAGTCCCCGACAGTCTGCTGAACGTAGTTTAGGTAAGTTCGTGGAAAGTGATATCGTTCCTCGGGCAAGTCTTTATAGCTCGGAGTAACCTTAGTTGTGAAAACTGCTTTGGTCATACTCTAAAACCTGCAATGGCAGCTATCCCGGTGCACCTCCAACCTAAAGCAGCTTAACTCGTCTTGCCAGTTGTCGGTCTTCCAATCAGACGCTACTCCATCACCCTCGCCCGTAGCTCCGCGTCCGGCACGAAGCATTCCTCATACTTCCCGAAAATCCGGTAGCGGTTGCGCGCGACGAGGTTGTAGACGGTGTCGCGGATTGGTTTTGGGACGAGGCGCAGGGCGCGCACCCAGCCCCAGCCCGGCAGATTCGACAGCACCGTCAGCGCGGCATCGGATTTGAAGAACGCCTTGCCGCCGTGGATGACGGCATTGGTGTCGGGGTCGGCAGGATCGATCCCGAGCGCCTGCGCCATCCGCGTGCCGTAGCCGGACTGGATCGCGGTGAAGCGGAAACGGCGCTTCACATCGCGCGCGACGACGAAGCGGACCCAGCGCGAGCAGAACACGCAGACGCCGTCGTAGAGGATCACGTCATCGTCGGGCCAGGGGTTCGCAGGCGACTCGGTCATCGGTTATCCAATGTCAGCAGCGCCACCAGCATCAGCACGATCGCAGGGCCGGTCTTGACCAGCGCGCCCAGCGGCTCGATCCACAGATCGGGCGTCAGGATCGCCGCTCCCACCATATAGCCCAGCGAGGCCACGATGCCCGCGATCAATCCGGCGGCGCAGGTACAGCGGAACGCGATCAGCACGCCGACGGCCATATCCATCAGGCTGGTA
The DNA here is from genome assembly GCA_035602495.1 of Bradyrhizobium sp. Taxonomy (GTDB): domain Bacteria; phylum Pseudomonadota; class Alphaproteobacteria; order Rhizobiales; family Xanthobacteraceae; genus Bradyrhizobium. Next base: position 2,869 of record DATNMT010000146.1, on the reverse strand, counting down.
CCGATCGTGACAGGCGCGACCAGCGCCGGCGGAAAGCGATGCGAGGTGAGGATCGCGGCCGCGGCGTCGTAGGAGATCGCCAACGCGATGAAGCCCGATACGATCCAGAACACCACGAGACTCGCGATAACCAGCGCCTTGATGAGGAAAAGCCTGGCGAACCATTTGTCCTGAATGGTGGCAGAGCGCTGTCCAATCATCTGCGCGAGCGTTTTCGGCGCGATGCCGGTGGCGGCCATCCAGGGCTGCGGATCGCCGCTGACGCCGCGCCTGAGCTCGGCGATCGCGGTAGTACGCATCGGCGGCATCCAGCCGAGGAAATTGGCGAGATCGCCGAGCTTTGCGCCGAAATCCAGCATGAAGCCGGGCAGCGTAATGCGCGGGAAGCCGGCCGTGCCGAAGGCGCGGCGGAATTGCTTGATCACGTCGCCAAGCGTCACCGCCTCCGGCTGCATCAGGTCCCACGCCACGGCATCGGCAGCTTTGTCACCGATCTCGCGGCCGGCGAGCCAGGCGATGGTCGCAGCGATATCCTCAACCGCCACCGGCTGAAAGGGCGTTGCGGATTCGGCCGCCGGCAGTTGCAGCGGAAACGCCGCCAGCGCCCGCAGGATGGCGCTGCCGCCATGGGCCGAGGGTGCGATGACAAAGCCCGGCCGCAGGATGGCGCAGGGGATGCCGGAGGCGGCGATCAGGCGTTCGGCCTCGCGTTTGGTCACGCTGAAGGCGGTGCGGTCACCGGAGGCAGCACCGGGAATCGAGATGTGGACCAGGCGAATGGCGCGGCCGCAGTCGCGGATCGCGGCGAGCAACCGCCCGACGAAATCGCGATGCACGGCGCCGGTGTCGCTGCCGGGACCGTCCTGCAGCACGCCGAGGCAATTGACCACGACGTCGATCGCGTGATCCGCGAGCAGCCGCGCCAGCGACGCCGCATCCATCGACATCACCGGCAGCTCGATATCGAGCGCGTCGGCCCTTTGCGAAAGCGAGAAGCGCCGAGCGATGCCGACGACAGAAAAACCCCGTGCGCGCAGGTCGTCGGTGACAAAACGCCCGATCAGGCCGGACGCGCCGAGCACGAGGATTTTCCGGGTGGGCATTCGGGCTCCCTAAAACGGCTTGGCGATCATCAGCCACAGTATGATCATGACAGAGCCGAAGCCGGGAATCCCGAAGGCAAACCAGCGGCGAAACAGCGCAAAATAGCGCGGCGGCAACGACGCCTTCTGCGCCAGTGCGGTTCGCGCCAGATTGCGCATTTCGATCTGCATGAAGACCACCGGAATCCAGAACAGCCCGGCCACCGCGTAAAGCCCAAGCGAGGCGACGAGCCAGCGTTCGGCGAGCGTGGTGCCGGACAGCGCCATCAACACCGCGCCGGTGATCGGTTGCAGGATCACCGCCGTGAGCGTGAACAGCATGTCGGCGATCACCACCGTCGCGGCGGTCGCCGCGATGAACGCGACATCACGGCTCCGATGCGCCGTCAGCATGAAGAAGGCGATGCCGGTTCCGGTGCCGAGAATGGTGATCGCACCGAGCACATGCAGATATTTCATCAGGAAATAGAGCGTCATCGCTTTTTTTCCGGCTTCGGTGCGGGCGCCTTCAGCGCGCGATCCAGTTCGCCTCCGGCGATCTTTGCGACGGCCTCGGACTCCGCCAGCCAATGGCCCTCGCTGCCGGAAGCCGCCAGCACGTGAAAGTCCACGCGGCCGCCGCCGGCCCGGAACGCGTCGGCAAGTTGCCGCGACAGATCGGGCGGAAAATAGCTGTCATTGGCCGCCACCAGCCAGGTCACCGGCACCCGTGCGCCCTTGCCGAACTCGGCCGCGGCTGCGACCAGCGTATGCGGCGCGCAGACCTGATTGGGGAAATCATTGGCGTGGCCGCCGCGGCCGGGGGCGAAGGCAATGACGACGGAAACCCGAAGCGGATTTTCGCCGGCCAGCGCCAGCGCGCCCCATCCTCCCGCCGAGTGGCCGACAACGACCGTGTCGTCCGGCCGAATGAAGGGTTGCCCGCGCAGATAGGTAAGCGCGGCGAGTATCGAATCGGCCGCGGCGCGGCCGGAGCGAAAATAGTCCGCCTCGTCGCAGCCGCCCTGGTCTTCGAGATATTTTCCCCCGGTCGCGCCATGGCCCGGCCGCTCCGGCACCAGCACGGCAAAGCCCCGCGCCACCAGCAAACCCGCCAGCGCGCGGTATTCGGGCTGCGGCATTTGCGCGCGACGCAGCACGTTTTGGCTCGAGGCGTGCGCGATCACCGCCAGCCGAAACGGCCCGTCGCCCGCGGGGCGAAACAGCACGGCACGCGCCGGCGCCTCCGGGTCGGGCGACGGTACCAGCCATGGCTGCATGCGATTTGGCTCGCCTTCCGGCCCCTGCGCGCCAAATCGCGGCTGCGCCGTCGCGCCCTGCGCACAGAGCAAGCCGCACACAACCAGAGCGAAAAACGCCTTTAACATCTGCATGATTTGGCCTGGCGCGCGAGGAGGGGCGGAAGCGGGATTGGCGAACAGAATACGCACGGCGAATCAAATCCAGCGCATTTTTCCGTGATGCCGTCCCGGTCAAAGGTTAAGATCGGTTGTCATATTACCCGGCCAGGTGCTGCTTCAGGCGCCGCGCTGTCCACTTTCGGCACAGGAAGCGCGGAAACTGATGCAGAAAATCCACAGCTTAACTGATAATTAACGATAGACCTTGAAGCCGAGCCGCTGACTTGCTTTGATTGGGGCCATGAGCACAACCCTGATCGAGGTTCGGCCGGCCAAAGCTGCGGATGCGGCGGCGGTAGCGTCGACCCATGACGAAGCCTGGCGCTCGGCCTATCAGGGCATCATTCCCGGCGCCGAGCTGGAGAA
>DATNMT010000135.1:0-3923 GCA_035602495.1 Bradyrhizobium sp. | reverse complement strand
CCCGACGCGGACATGGCCGCCCATCGCCGCCGCCATCGCCGCGATCGGCAATTGATTGCGGCCGGCGCCGAGCACCGACCACACCATCTTGTCGCCGAACAGCCGGTCGGCGGTGCGCTTCATGTGCAGCACGTCCTCGGGATGCGCGCCGGTGCCGCCCTGCAGGCCGAACACGGTCTGCACGAACAGCGGCGGCTTCACCATGCCCTGTTCGAGGAAGTAGTTCAGGTTGTAGAGATGCGCGGTGTCGTAGCATTCAAACTCAAAGCGCGTGTCGGTCTCGGACAGCGTATTCAAGACGTATTCGATGTCCTGAAAGGTGTTGCGGAACACGATGTCCTTGTTCTGCAGGTGCTTGAGCTCCCAGTCGTGCTCGAATGTCTTGAAGCGGTTGAGCATGCCGAAGAAGGCAAAATTCATCGATCCCATGTTGAGCGAGGCGACCTCGGGCTTGTAGACCGCGGCAGGACGGACCCGCTCGTCCACCGTCATGGTCGGCGCGCCGCCGGTGGTGAGGTTGATCACGCAGTTGGAGCGCTGCTTGATGATCTTCAGGAACGGCGCGAAGGCTTCCGGGCTTTGATCGGGCTGCCCGGTCTTGGGATTGCGCGCATGCAGATGCACGATTGCGGCGCCGGCTTCGGCGGCGTCGACCGCGGCGTCGGCGATTTCCTGCGGCGTCACCGGCAGCGCCTTCGACATCGAGGGGGTGTGGATCGCGCCGGTCACGGCGCAGGTGATGATGATTTTGCGGCTCATGTTGTGCCCTTCTCGTTAGCGGGTGGATGCCTCACGGGGTGTCGTGCTGTTTCGCCTTGTGCGCGGCGAGCGCCGCCAGGTGCTCATTCCGACGCTGCGTCAGCGCGGCAATGCGCTCCGGCGTTGGCTGATGCGGCCATGCCGCGATGACCCGGTCCATATTCGGACTTGCATAGACCTCGGGGCCGGCAGCGGCCGAGGCGAGCTCCTTGTAGAAACCGGTATAGCGCGCGCAATAATCCGGGATGCCGCCGGGCGCGTTGAGTTCGATGGTCTCGAACGGACCCAGGAACGACCAGCGCAGCCCGAGCCCATCCTTCACGGTGCGATCGAGGTCCTCCGCCGAAATAAAACCTTCGCCGACCAGGCGAAACGCTTCGGCGAGCAGCGCGCCCTGCAACCGGTTGAGCACAAAGCCGTTGATCTCGCGGTTGATAGTGACCGGGACCTGCCCGATCTCGCGATAGATCTCGCGCGCGCCGTCGATCGCCTCCGGCGAGGTCCAGGGCGCGCCGCACACTTCAACCAGCGGCACCAGATGCGGCGGATTGACGGGATGGCCGACCAGACAGCGCGCCCGGCCTTTCAGCCCTTCGGTGAAGCGCGAGGCTGATATAGCCGAGGTGGAGGACACCAGCACCGCCTGCGGCGGCGCCAGCCTGTCGAGCTCGGCAAAGATGACTTTCTTGTCTTCGACCTTCTCCGGTCCGTTTTCCTGGACGAACTCGACACCGACCACGGCCTCTTGCAGGCTCCCGGCGGCAGAGACGCGCGCGATGGCGCGATCGGGATCGTCGGCGAGGCCGTGGCGCGCCAGCGCGTACAGTTCATCGCGGATCAGGCGCGGCGCGGCCTTCAGCGTCGGAATATGCGGATCGGTCAGCCGCACGTTCCATCCCGCGCGCGCGAAGATCACGGCCCAGGCGCGACCGATCAGGCCGGCGCCGACGATGGCGACGTTGCGATTTTGCTTGTTCATTTTCCCCTCACACCCGAAACCCGGCGCGACTGTTGTCAGCAAGTGCTACGCTGTTTTCGAGGCGACCGGTTCCGCTTGCCGTGTTGCGGTCGTCGTCAGAGTTGCAAAAGACGCAAGCCTTGTCGATTCCCCTCGCGATATTCCCTGCTATATGGATGAGCCGCCTTGCATCTCCGCCCGCGCTCGGGCAGGCGGCTTGTGCGATGGCGGGCTGAAATTTTTCAAAACGATCTTTGGAGCCATCATGGATCTCGACATCAGGGGTTTGCGCGTGCTGGTCACCGCCGGGGGCAACGGCATCGGGCTGGCGATCGCGCGGCGGTTTGCCGGCGAAGGCGCCATGGTCCATACCTGTGATGTCGATGAAATGGCGCTAGCTGCGCTCGCCGAGAGCGATCCCGTCATCACGTCAACGCCATGCGACGTCTCCGATCGCGCGGCGGTGAAACACCTGTTCGGGGAGGCGATCGCAAAACTCGGCGGCCTCGACGTGCTCGTCAACAATGCCGGCATCGCCGGGCCGACGTCGAAAGTCGCGGAGATGAACCCGGAAGACTGGGACCGCTGCCTCGAGATTTGCCTGACCGGACAATTCAACTGCGTCCGGCTCGCGGTGCCGCATCTGCGCCAAAGCCACAACGCCTCGATCGTCAATATCTCCTCGGCCGCCGGCCGGCTCGGCTTTGCGATGCGCACGCCCTATGCGGCGGCAAAATGGGGCGTGATCGGGCTGACCAAATCGCTGTCGATCGAACTCGGGCCGGACCATATCCGCGTCAATGCAATCCTGCCGGGCCTGGTCGCCGGCGACCGCCAGCGCCGCGTGCTGGAAGCCAAGGCGCAGCAACGCGGCATTTCCTATGCCGAGATGGAGCGCACGGCGTTTTCCTACACCTCGATCAAGGATTACGTGACGCCGGAACAAATCGCCGATCAGATCCTGTTCCTGTGCAGCCCGCGCGGCAAGACCATCTCGGGGCAGGCGATCTCGATCTGCGGCGATACGCAGATGCTGGGATGATTGACGGAAAACCAGCCGTGAGGCCGGCATGATTCCATGGCTGCAGATCGATACCGCACGCGTGCCCGGCGCCGACGTCGAGCTTCGCCTGATGCGAAGAGGCGCCGAGTTCTCGATGATGCTGGGCCCGAACGAACTGATGAACAGCCGCCTCAGCGGTTCGGAGGAGGCGCTTGCCACGCTTGCCTGCAGGAAAATCGAAGCGGTCAAGTCGCCGCATCTGTTGATCGGCGGCCTGGGCATGGGTTTCACGCTCCGCGCCGCGCTCGCGGTGCTTGGAGCCGACGCGCGGATCATGGTGGCTGAGCTTGTGCCCGCGGTGATCGCGTGGGCGCGAGGTCCGATGGCCGACCTGTTCGGCGACAGCCTGAGCGATCCGCGCACGCACGTTCGGAAGGCCGATGTCGTCGATGTCATTCGATCTCACGCTTCAAGTTTCGACGCGATCCTGCTCGATGTCGATAACGGCCCGGAAGGCCTGATACGCAAAGCCAATGACGCGCTTTACGATCTGAAGGGGTTGAAAACCATTCGCCGGGCGCTGCGGCCGCGCGGCGTGCTCGCGGTGTGGTCGTCGGGTCCGAATCCCGCCTTCACGAAAAGACTTCGCGACGCCGGTTTTGAGGTCAGCGAGGTTGCCTTGCGCGCCACCGCAAAGCGCAGCGGCGCCCGCCACGTCATCTGGTTTGCGACAAAAGCGGAGGGCTCGCGTTAGAGCGTTTACAAGCGAAGTGGAGCCGATAAGGCCGCTGGTCAGCGGCCGGTGCTCTGGGCCACGGCGCCGACGATCGACACCGCCGTGCTCCACTCGCTGGATGCGAGCTTGCCGGCGACCAGGATCAGCGTCGTGGCCAGCAGAAACCGCAGCGCCGTTTCCGGCACGCGGGTCGCGAAGTAGCTGCCGATGACGATGCCGGGCAGCGAGCCGATCAGCAGCACGCCCATCAGGTGCCAATCGATCGCGCCCATCGCCCAATGGCCGGCGCCGGCAATCAGCGTCAGCGGTACCGCGTGCGCGATGTCGGAGCCAACGATACGCGCCATCGGCAGCCGCGGGTAAAGCAGCAGCAGCGCGGTGACGCCGACCGCGCCTGCGCCGACCGACGAGATCGAAACCAGCACGCCGAGCGCCGCGCCGACCAGCACGGTCGCGCGCGCGATGGT
>DATNMT010000132.1:0-10122 GCA_035602495.1 Bradyrhizobium sp. | reverse complement strand
TCGGCCATGGATCTCACCGGTGTCGACGTCATTCGGCTGCTCTCGCCGGCGGAGTTTTGGGTCCGAAAAAGCGCATCACGCTCGTCAAGGGGTTCGAGGCGGCCTGACCGAGGCCACAGATCGAGGCGTCGCGCATCGCCTGCGACAATTCCGTCAGTAGCCCCTCGTCCCAGACGGATCTCCGCATCAGGACGGCCGCCTTCTGCGTTCCCACACGGCACGGCGTGCACTGGCCGCAACTCTCGTCCTCGAAGAACCGCATCAGGTTGAGCGCGGCCGCCCGCACGTCGTCATGGTCGGAAAGAACGATCACGGCCGCGGATCCTATGAAACAGCCGTGCTTCTCGAGAGTTCCGAAGTCGAGCGGAATATCGTCCATCGACGCCGGCAATATGCCGCCCGAAGCGCCGCCTGGCAAATAAGCCATGAATTGATGGCCGTCGGCCATGCCGCCGCAGAACTCGTCGATCAGTTCGCGCACGGTGACGCCGGACGGCGCGAGCTTCATGCCGGGGTTTTTTACCCGGCCCGACACCGAATAGCTGCGCAAACCGTGGCGGTCGTTGCGGCCCTGGCCCTTCCACCAGTCCGCGCCCTTCTCGACGATGTCGCGCACCCACCACAGCGTCTCGATGTTGTTGATCAGGGTCGGCATACCGAACAGCCCGACCTGGAACGGGTACGGCGGCTTGTGCCGCGGCAGGCCGCGCTTGCCCTCGATGCTTTCCAGGAGCGAGGATTCCTCGCCGCAGATATAGGCCCCGGCGCCACGCCGCATGTGCAACAGCGGACCGCCGGGCGGCAGCCTGGCGACCTCGCGCTCGAGAATTGCGCGCGAGGCCGGATATTCGTCGCGGATGTAGATGTAGATCTCCGGCGCCTCCACCACATGCGCGCCGATCAGCGTGCCCTCGAGGAAGCGATGCGGATCGGTCTCGAGATAATAGCGGTCCTTGAAGGTGCCGGGTTCGCCCTCGTCGCCATTGACCGCCATCAGCCGCGGGCCGGGCTCGCCGAGCACCGCGCGCCACTTGCGTCCCGTCGGAAAGCCGGCGCCGCCGAGGCCGCGCAGCGAGGCATCGTCGAGCGCCTTCAGCAGGTCTTCCTTTTTCAACTCGCCGGAGCGCAGGCGCTGCAACAGCGCATAGCCGCCGCCTTTCACATAGGCGTCGTAGTCGACATAGTCCGGCAAATGCGCGTGGGTGTCGCCGCCTTTCGCGGCGGCCAGCACGTTGGCAACCGTGGCGTGATCGACGAAGTTGTGGCCGACCTCGGCGGCGGGCGCGGTGTCGCAGCGGCCGACGCAGGGCGCGCGCACCACACGAATGCCGGGGCCGGCCTTGGTCTGCAAGTCCTGCAGCAATTTTTCCGCGCCCAGCATCGCGCAAGTCAGCGAATCGCAGACCCGGATGGTCAGCGGCGCGATGTTCGGCTCGCCCTCCTTCACCACGTCGAAATGGGCGTAGAAGGTCGCGGTCTCGAACACTTCGGCGAATGCCAGCTTCATCTCGTCGGCGAGCGCCGCGAGATGCGCCGCTGAAATCTGCCGGTATTTGTCCTGGATCAGGTGCAGAAACTCGATCAGAAGATCGCGCCGCCGCGGCCGGTCGCCGAGCAGAACTGCGATCTCTTCGGCGGCCTGCGGATCGACCTGGCGCCCCTTGGGGGTCGATTTGGCGCGCTTGCGGCCCTCGCCGGGATGTTCGAACGAGCGGACCTGATGCACATCATGACTCATTGAATTCGCTCGTTTTCGTCCCTAGGCCCAAGCAATTCTAGTCTCTGGTATGCCAGATGCCAAGGGGGAATGATGCTGCATAAATAACGATTTAAGGGGCACGCAGCCCCGCTGTCATGCCCCTTTTTTTGCATCCTGGCGCGGAGCAAAACCCTTTAGGTCTTGTCCATGCAGTCTTCGATGTAGAACCAGCGGTCGTCGCCGGCCAATCCCTTCGCCTTTACTTCCTTGCGGCACGCCTTGAGCTTGGGCTTGTTGGCGCTCCACTTGGCCTTCATCTCCTTCAGCTTCTCCATCGTCAGCTTCATTTTCGAGGGCTTTGCGGCGGCGGGAGCCGCCGTCGTCGCCGCCGGAGCGGTGGTCGTCTGGGCCGAAGCCGTATGCAGGCTGCCGGCGACAAGCAGCACGGCGGCGAGGCAAACACTGATGCGAAGCATGGAAATCCCCTGGGTCTGATTGTTCTTTGATTTGATAAGGAAAGCCGGACGCCGCGGGACGCTTTGATGTCCCGCGGCGATGAGCTGCGATCAGAAGATCTTGACCGCGCTTTCCAGCGTCTTGTAGACGCCCCAGGCGAGCGGGATGCCGACAAAGGCCCAGAACAGCACAGCCGAGACGTCGAGCCCGCCCTTGCCGATGCCGAACGAGCCGTGCTGGATCGCGGCCTCGCTCTTGGCGCTCGCCGACTGCAGTCTCGCGACCTCGTCCGCGCTCATGTGCCATTTGCGGTTGACCGGCTTGATCAGGAAGTTGCAGATCAGGCCGCCCACCAGCATCGCGCACAGGATATACATCGTGGTGTCATAGAGGTGGTCGCGCGGCACGCCGGCGGCGAGCTGGAATTCGCGGATGTAGTTCACCACCACGGGACCGATGATGCCGGCGGTCGACCACGCCGTCAGAAGCCGGCCGTGAATGGCGCCCACGAACTGGGTTCCGAACATGTCGGCCAGATAGGCCGGCACCGTGGCGAAGCCGCCGCCATACATCGACAGGATGATGCCGAAGGCCACCACGAACAGCGCCTTCGATCCCATATTGGCGAACGTCGGCGCCAGCGCGTAGAGCGCGATGCCGAGCAGGAAGAAGCAGTAATAGGTGCTCTTGCGGCCGATATAATCCGACAACGAGGCCCAGAACACCCGGCCGCCGATGTTGAACAGCGACAGCAGGCCGGCAAAACCGGCCGCGATCCCCGCGATGATCGTCTTCTGGTCAGCCGAAAGCTGGCTGAAGCTGAGGTTGGGCAGGCCGATCAGCTTGCCGGCGAAGATTTCCTGCAACATCGGCGAGGCCATGCCGATCACGCCGATGCCGGCCGACACGTTCAGGCAGAGCACGCCCCAGATCAGCCAGAACTGCGGCGTCTTGTGCGCGTCCTTGAGATGGACGTTGTACTGCGAGATCATTGCATTGGCTTGGGAAGGCGGCTTCCAGCCGTCCGGCTGCCAGCCAACCGGCGACACCCGATAGGCGAAGGCGCCGATCATCATGAACACGAAATAGATCACGCCCATGGTGGCGAAGGTCTGCCAGACGCCGACATCCGATGGCGTCTTGAAATAGTTGATCAGCAAATTCGCCAGCGGCGCGCCAATCATGGCGCCGCCGCCGAAGCCCGCGATGGCAAATCCGGTCGCCATGCCGCGATGATCGGGGAACCATTTAATCAGCGTCGAGACCGGGGAGATGTAGCCGAGGCCGAGGCCGACGCCGCCAATGACGCCGGCGCCGAGCCACATGATCCAGAGCTGGTGCACGTAAACGCCGAACGCGCCGATCAGCAGGCCGCCGCCCCAACACAGCGCCGCGACCACGCCGGCCTTGCGTGGCCCGACGCGCTCGAGCCAGCCGCCCCAGATCGCCGCCGAAACGCCGAGCAGCACGAAGAACAACGTGAACATCCAGCCCATGCTGGCCACTTTCCAGTCACAGGTAGTGGTGAACAACTCCTGGATCAGCGACATGTCCGGACAGGCTTTGGGCGCGTTGAGCCCGATGGCGCGCGACAGCGGCAGCCAGAACACCGAAAAGCCATAGGCCATGCCGATGCACAGATGAATGCAAAGCGCCGCCGGTGGCACCAGCCAGCGATTGAAGCCGGCCTTGGCAATGGTGTGCTCGCGGTCGAGAATTCCATCACCGCCGCCGGACATCGTCCCAGCACTTTGAATGGTAGCCATCTAAAACCTCCCCTACAGCCGCCCGTGCCGGGCATGTCTGTCGACCACAATCCCGTTATCTGAAGTTCCACTGCGCTGTGCAAACATCTGCCTTTTTGCCCCGCACCATTCCGGTATGCGCCGGGATCGCGGCGCGCATTCGGAATTCTAACACCTGTTGGGGCCGGTTATGCCGCACGCCATCGCCAATCCGGAGCTCTACCCTGGATTGCGCGTCGATGTCAGCATGAATCTGCCCACGGCCCCCCATAGAGCGGGCGATTGGGGCAGAACCCGGGCCGAGTGTCGATAGGCCAAAGGTAGCGATTTTGGCCGGCTCGGCCCGATTCCGGATGCAGGACCATGCGCTTAGCGGTCCGGGCTTGGCGGCGACCCGCTCGCGGCGGGCGACAAACCATTGGTCTTTTCGATCAGAAACACGATTTGCCGCTCGGCGCGTTCGGTGATCTCGACCTTGTCGCCGGTCTCCCGGATCAGGTTGGGGATGTCGATCACCGACAGCGGATCGGTGCAGTGAACTTCCAGAAAATCGCCGGCTTTCAGCGCCTTCAGCGCCTTGCGGGTCTTCAGCGCCGGCAGCGGACATTTCAGGCCGGTGAGGTCCAGTCTTGTCGTGGTCATGATTGCAACATGGCGAAGCGGGCCTGGAGCGTCAACGGAGATGCTTGCAGGCCACGCATCACATCAGGGTCGCATAGGACAAGAAGCCAACGGTCTGGCCCGGCTCGACCTGCGTGATGGCCTCGCCGAGTTCGACCAGCCCGTCGGTGTCGACCAGCGACGACAACAGGCCGGCGCCCTCGCGCGGAAATTTTGTCGCCTCCAGCGCGCCGTCGGCGGCCTTGCGCAACGAGGCCCGGACATATTCGCGGCGGGCGACCTTCTTTCTGTAGGTGAAGGCGGCGCGGACCGGCATCGGGATCAGCGGCTGCTGAGTAGCCCCCGCCAGCGCCAGCACCGTCGGCCGCACCACATGCACAAAAGTGACGAAACTCGCCACCGGATTTCCCGGCAATCCGATCAACGGCGTGCCGCCGATGATTCCCATTGCCACCGGACGCCCGGGTTTGATGGCCATCCGCCACAACACCAGCGTGCCCGCGCTTTCGACGCCGGCCTTGACGTGATCCTCCTCGCCGGTCGAAACGCCGCCCGTGGTCAGGATCAGGTCGTGGCGGCCGGCCACCTGCTTCAGCGCCTCGGCAAGCTGCGCGCGATCGTCGCGCAAAATGCCGAGATCGCTGACCGCGCAGCCAAGCCGCGCCAGCATCGCCATCAGCATGAAGCGGTTGGAATCGAACAATTGCGCCGGTCCGCGCCGGCTCCCCGGCGAGACCAGTTCGTTGCCGGTCGAGAACACCGCAACCCGGATACGCCGCGTCACATCGACATCGGTCAAACCGAAGGCGGCCGCCAGCGCGACATCCTGCGGCCGCAGCCGCAAGCCTTTCCTCAGCGCGGGATGACCTGCCGCAATATCTTCGCCCGCGGGGCGTACATTGGCGCCGGGCTTCAGGCCCGCCGGGAGAACGACCCTGCCGGCCGGATCCACACGCACGTCCTCCTGCATGAACACGGTGTCGGCGCCGTCAGGCATCGGCGCGCCGGTGAAAATCCGTGTGGCGTGGCCGGGCTTGATCGCTTCGCTTGCCGACCCGCCGGCCTGAATCCGCCCGGTCACGGGAAAGGCGGCTTCCGCCGCAGTCGGAAGATCGCGGCTCCGCACCGCATAGCCGTCGACGGCGGAATTGGTGAAAGGCGGCAGCGGCAACGAGGCGGCAATGTCGTGCGCGAGAACACGCCCGTCGGCGTCGCGAAGCGCAACCGTCTCGATATCCCGCACCGCGCCGACCCGCGCCGCGATGATGCCGACGGCCTCGTCGACCGACATCATCGGCCCACCAAAGGCAAAGCAATCGTCGGACAATTGCGCCATCTTGGCTCTCAGGTTTCGAGCGTGCTTGCCGCCAGCACGTCTTCGACGGGAATAGCGAACCTCAGCATCATAGCGGCGACGGCCGGGATGTCATCGAGATGGGCGGAAGGCAGCGCGGTTTCAACCGCCACGTCGGCGGCGATGCCCGCGATCGCGGGATCGTCGGGGAACAGCAGCGGCTTGCCATTGGCGGCGCGATGCACCTCGATCTTGCGGTGCGGCTCGGACTTGAAGCCCTCGACCACGACCAGATCGACCCGCGACATCTTCTTGAGCAACTCCGGCAGCCGCGGCTCGCGGACGCCGCGCAGTTCGTGCATCAGCGCCCACCTTTTGCCGGACGAGACCAGCACCTCGGTTGCACCGGATTGCCGGTGGACCCAGGAATCCTTGCCCGGCACGTCGACGTCGAAACTGTGGTGGGCGTGCTTGATCACGGACACGCGCAGGCCTTGTCCCGAAAAATGCGGGATGAGCCGCGACAGCAGCGTGGTCTTGCCGGCGCCGCTCCAGCCCGCGAGGCCAATCACTTTCATCCACTTCTCCGAGCCGCCGGTGGAACCGGACTGGTCATTATCCAAAGCTGCTTTATATCGGCTAACAGCCAATGTCATGCTAGCCTGCCAATGATGATGAAGATCGACAAGGCGCCCGTCCCCCTGATCCTCCCGGATCCGCACGATCAGCGGCTGACCGAGCGCGTCGCCGGCACCGACCAGACCGGGGCCACCGTGGAGATCAACGTCCCGGTGGAGCGGCCGCTGACGCTTTATCTCAACGCGCAGGAGATCGTCACCATGATGACGATCGGCGATTACCCGGAATACCTGGCGCTCGGCTATCTCTTGAATCAAAACATGCTGAAATATGACGACGTCGTCACCGAGGTCGAATATGACGACGACCTGCAGGTGGTGGTGGTGCGCACCGGGCATCACACCAATTTTGAGCAAAAATTGAAGAAGCGCACGCAGACCTCGGGCTGCGCACAGGGCACGGCGTTCGGCGATCTCCTGGAAGCGGTCGAGAGCGTCGCGCTGCCGAAGGCGGAATTGCGCACCTCCTGGCTCTACCAGATGACGCACGCCATCAATACCATGCCCTCGCTCTATCTGGAGGCCGGCGCGATCCACGGCTGCGTGCTGTGCAAGGAAGGCACGCCCGTCTGCTACACCGAGGACGTCGGCCGCCACAACGCCGTCGACAAGATCGCGGGCTGGATGTTCCGCCACGGCGTCGATGCCGCCGACAAGATTCTCTACACCACCGGACGGCTGACCTCGGAAATGGTGATCAAGACGGTGCGGATGGGGATTCCGATCCTGGTGTCGCGTTCGGGCTTTACCGCGTGGGGCGTCGATCTGGCGCGGCAGGTCGGGCTGACGCTGGTCGGGCGCACGCGGGGCAAACGCTTCATCGCGCTGTCGGGCCAGGAGCGCATCATCTACGACCAGAATCCGGCCTTCGTCGAAGAGGAATCGGCGCGTCAGAAGCGCAAGGGCGCCGAGCGTGACGACTGAGTTTCCGGAAACGCCCGGAATATTGCTCGCCGGCGGGCTGGCGCGACGGATGGGCGGCGGCGACAAGCCGATGCGCCAGATCGGTGGCCGCACCATTCTCGAACGCGTCATCGCGCGGCTGGAGCCGCAATGCGATGGATTAATTCTCAACGCCAATGGCGATCCGGCCCGGTTTGCCAGTTTCGGTTTGCCCGTGATTCCCGACACGGTCGCCGATTTTCCGGGACCGCTCGCCGGCATTTTGGCCGGCCTCGACTGGGCCGCGGCGAACCGGCCGGAGGTCAAGTGGGTTCTGAGCGCCGCGGCGGATTGTCCGTTCCTGCCGCGCGATCTCGTCGCGCGGCTGAATCGCGCCCGCCGCGAGGAGAACGCGCAGCTCGCGGTCGCCGCCTCCGACGGCCAGTCGCATCCGGTGATTGGATTGTGGAGCGTGGCGCTGCGCGGGGAACTGCGCCACGCGCTGGTGGAGGAAGATATCCGCAAGATCGACCGCTGGACCGCGCGTTACCGACTTGCCACCGTGACGTGGCCGACTACGCCGCTCGATCCGTTCTTCAATGCCAACACCGTGGATGACATCGCGGAGGCCGAGCGGCTGGCGGTGCTGGATGGGAGCTGATTGATCGCGAGCCGAGGATTTCCATCATGACCATCACACCGGATTTGAACGGCCGCGTCGCCTTGGTGACCGGCGCCTCGCGCGGTATCGGAGCCGCGATTGCCGCCGCGCTGGCGGAAGCGGGCGCCGCCGTCGCGGTCAATTATCGCGAGCGCGCCAGGGAAGCCGAGGCGGTGGTGGCCGACATCGGGAGCAGAGGCGGCCGCGCGGTCGCGACCGCCGCCGACGTATCGCAAGCGTATGCGGTGGCGAAGATGGTTGCTCACGTCACATCGGCGCTGGGATCCATCGACATTCTCGTCAACAACGCCGGCGTGGCGATCGTGCGCGGCATCGATGACCTGACCGAAGCCGACTTCGACCGGACCATCGCGGTCAATTTGAAATCGGCCTTCCTCTGTACCCGGGCCGTGCTGCCGGCGATGCGCGCCAGGAAATGGGGCCGCATCGTCAATATCTCTTCCGGCGCGGCGCGGGGCGGTGGCGCGATCGGCGTGCACTACAATGCGTCGAAGGCCGGCATGGAGGGATTGACACGCGGTTATGCGGCGCGGCTCGTCAAGGAAGGCATCACGGTCAACGCGGTGGCGCCCTCGCTGATCGAAACCGACATGATGCGCGGCCGCTCGGATCTGGCGCAGCGGATCCCGCTCGGTCGCATGGGGCGTTCCGACGAAGTAGCGCAAGCCGTGCTGATGGTGCTGGGAAACGACTACATGACCGGCCAGACCATCATGCTGAACGGCGGCATGGCATTTGTTTAAGGCTTGCCTCACGATTATCGAATAATGGCGGGCCTGCGTTCCCCGGACGCTGCGCAGCATTCTTCACGGTGCGCTGCCGATCCGGGGTCCATCGTACGCGGCGTCGATGGGTCCCGGCTCTGCGGAGCAGCGCGAAGGGCGCGCTGCACCGCGTCCGGGACACGATAGCAATCACGCCTTCCGGAACCCTGCCCGCTCCAGCGCTACCCGGCTCTCCTCCGACGCCAGCGCCCGCAGGAACGCCTGCACCGCGGGGCGATGTTTCCGCGCCGGCACCAGCGCAAAATCGTAATGTTCTTCGGCGAGCGGAATGAAGCCGAGGTGCGCGGCGTGCGCGACCGGTGCGATGGTCATTCCCCAGTCGGCACGATGCTGCGCGATCGCGGCGGCGACCGCGTTGTGCGATTTCGGCTGGTTCCAGTAGCCGTCGGGGCGCGCCTCGCCAAGCAGCCGGTCGATCAGGATGCGGGTGCCGGCGCCCTGGTTGCGGTTGACCATGATGCAGGCGGCGTGAGCGAGCGCCGCGCGCACCGCACCTTCCGCGCTCAATCCCTCGAAGCGCTTGTCGCCCGCCCGAAACACGATACCCTGCATCCGCCGCCAGCCCGGGATCAGTTCGAGACCGTCGCCGAGAAACGGCCTGTTGTAGGTTTCGGTCTTTTCATCGAACAGATGGATCGGCGCGAGATCGCATTCGCCGCGCCGCGCCGCCGCAAGGCCGCCGAGGCTGCCGACCGCGATCGAACGCACGGCGAGACCCGCGTGCGAAAGCGGTGCGGTGACCAGATCGAGCCCGGTGCAATGGCTGCCGACAATGACGAGATCCGGCACCTTCACATGCGGCGTGAACAGCGTCACCTCGGTCTCGGTCCCGGCCGGCATCTGGTCGGCCAGCGCGTCGACCTTCAGGAAACCATCGGCCTGCGCGAACGACGTGATCGCGCCGCTTCCCTTGCCGGTGGGATAGGCAATCAAGCCGCCATCGCCTTCGACCAGCGACACCATGACGAATTCGGTGCGGCCGAGTTCGGAAGCGATCCGCACCGGGACTCTGGCCACCACCTTCGCATCGGAGCGCGGCGGCAGCCCCGCCATCCGCCGCAGCACCGGCACGATCATGTCGTGAAAGGTGAACATCGCCGAGGTGGGAAATCCCGGCAGGATCACCACCGGCTTGCCGTCGCAGACGGCGAGGCACAGCGGCTTGCCCGGCTTCAGCGCCACGCCATGGGCGATGATACCGGGCTTTCCCAGCCGCGCGATGATGCGGTGGGACACGTCGCCCGCCCCCTTCGAGGTGCCGCCGGAGAGCACCAGCATGTCGCTGCTTTCAAGCGCCTTGCGCATCGCGGCTTCGAGTTG
>DATNMT010000141.1:0-5545 GCA_035602495.1 Bradyrhizobium sp. | reverse complement strand
GGACGGATCGCGCGCGCCGCGCCGGGCGACGCGGATGCCGTTGAAGGAGATCGACAGCCTGTCGCGGTCGGCGGGCTCGCCGGCCTTGCCGACCGCCATCACCACGCGGCCCCAATTGGCGTCCTCGCCGGCGATCGCGGTCTTCACCAGCGGCGAATTCGCCACCGACATCGCGATTTTGCGCGCCGATCTCTTCGACACCGCGCCCTCGACGATAATCTCGACCAGCTTGCGCGCGCCTTCGCCGTCGCGGGCGACCTGTTCGGACAGATCGGCGAGCACGGCCTGAAACGCCCTGGTGAAGGCCTTCAGGCGGGGATCGCCGGCGCGGCTGATCTTCGGCGCGCCATGGGCGGCGGCGGTCCCGGTGGCGAAGGCGAGCAGCGTATCGGAGGTCGAAGTGTCGCCATCGATGGTGACGGCGTTGAAGGTGTCCTCGACGCCGCTCTTCAGCAGCGACTGCAGGGCGATTGCTGCGATCGGCGCGTCGGTGAACACGAAGGCCAGCATGGTCGCCATGTCGGGCATGATCATGCCGGCGCCCTTGGCCATGCCGTTGATGGTGACGTTGGCCTTGCCGAGCTTCACGGTCGCGGTCGCGACCTTCGGAAAGGTGTCGGTGGTCATGATGGCCCTGGCCGCATTCATCCAGTCGCCGGGTGCGGCCTGCTCCGCCAGCGTGGCCAGCACGCCGTCGAATTTGGTCGCGTCCAGCGGTTCGCCGATCACGCCGGTGGAGGCAAGGAACACCTCGCTGGCGCTGCAGCCGACCGCTTTGGCGGCGATCGAGGCGGTCAGCGCCGTGGATTGCCGCCCGGTCTTCCCGGTGAAGGCGTTGGCGTTGCCTGAATTCACCACCAGCGCTCGGGCCGAACCTGCCTTGGAAGATTTGCCGCGGGAAAGCCTGGCGCGGCACCATTCCACCGGCGCCGACGGGCACTTCGTTTGGGTGAAGACGCCGGCGACCGCGGTGCCCTTGTCCAGCACCGCCAGCAGCACGTCGGTGCGGCCCTTGTAGCGGATGCCGGCAGCCGCGGTCGCAAGCTTTACGCCCGCGATCACGGGCATGTCGGGGACATCGGTCGGGGCGAGTGGGGAGATGGCGGTGGACATGGGCAAAATCCAAAAAAGCGACAGGCAAAACTGATCGCGGGTCGCAAGACGTGAATGCCCGGCATCGCAGACAAGTTTACGCAGTCTGCGCAAGCTTGACTGCCCGGCCGGGCATGACGTCAAATACCGAAGTCCGATGGCGAAGTCGATTTACTTCTTCGCCGGCGCCATCTTGGAGTCGGCGGGGGCAGGGGTGTTGGCGGCCTGGTCCATGCGCTCGACCTTGGCGCCCTCGCGCAGCTTGGCCACGTAATCGGCCTGCGCCTTGCGCGTCACATAGGTCTCGATCTGGCTCTTGACCTGATCGAATTCGGGCGCCTTGCGGTTACGCTTCTCCTCGACCTTGATGATGTGCCAGCCGAACTGCGACTTCACGGGATCGGAAATCTTGCCCGGCTCGAGCGCGAAGGCGACGGTGGAGAATTCCGGCACCATCTGGTCCTTGGTGAAGAAGCCGAGGTCGCCGCCGTCGGAGGCGCCGGGATCCTTGGATTTCTTCTTGGCGAGTTCGGCGAAATCGGCGCCCTTGTCCAGCTCCGCCTTGACCGCCTTGGCCTCGTCCTCGCTCTCGACCAGGATGTGGCGGGCGTGAACCTCCTGCCCGCCGCTGATCTGCTTGGAGGCGTCCTCATAGACCTTCTTCATCGCCTCGTCGGTGGTCGCGGCCTTGCCTTCGCTCGCGAGCAAGCTGTCCATTAGAAGCCGGTTGCGGCTAAACGACAGCCGCTTCTTGAAATCCTCGCTATTTTCGACCTTCTTGTCCTCGGCCGCCTTGGCGACGATCTTCATGTCGATCAGGAACGACAGCACGTTGTCCTTCTTGGTGGCGGGGTCCATCTGCGCCAGGCTGGGGCCGAGTTCCTCCTCGGCGAGCGTGAGGTCGCTCTGGCGGATCTCCGCGCCGTTAACCTTGGCGAGCACCGGGTTGGCGTCGTCGGCCCTGACCGGCAGGCCGGTGAACAGGACGATGGCGAGACAGCCCGTGACGGCGGCGGAGGCAAGGCCAAGGCGCAGGCCGGTTTTCGTTTCCGGGAACGAGGTGGTCATGGAAAATCCTTATGGGGCTGTTTGCGGCGGCGGGACACTCGCCCAATCATCGGGCCTTGGCAACGCGAAAAACCTGTCAAAATGATGAAATCCTTGACCGCTTCGCGCCGTTGACAAGGCTATGCCCCAGCCATATCTGTGCCGAACCGGGGTAGTGGCGATAGCGCGTATTTTGCTTGCGTTTTTGGCCATTGAACCTTGGATTGCTGAATTCCCACTCATTTGGCGGATGCTCCCCAAATCGGGGCCGGTGCCGCGGCGCGTCACGATGAGTTGATAGGCAACCGGGTGGACCATCTCACGGCGGCTACGCCGAACTGCAGATACAGGAATTTGGCATGATCGGCGCGCTCGCCCGCAAGTTTTTCGGCTCCGCCAACGACCGGCGGATCAAGGGCTACCAGCCCCGGGTCGACGCCATCAACGCGCTCGAGCCGGAGATCGCCGCACTTTCGGACGAGGCGCTGAAGGCGCGCACCGCCGAATTCCGCAAGCAACTCGCCGACGGCAAGACGCTCGACGACATCCTGGTTCCGGCCTTCGCCACCGTGCGCGAGGCGGCCAAGCGCACGCTCGGCCAGCGCCATTTCGACGTCCAGCTGATCGGCGGCATGGTGCTGCATGAGGGCGACATCGCCGAGATGAAGACCGGCGAAGGCAAGACGCTGGTGGCGACGCTCGCGGTCTATCTCAACGCGCTGGCCAGCAAGGGCGTCCACGTCGTCACCGTCAACGATTACCTCGCCCGCCGCGACTCCGAATGGATGGGCCAGATCTACAACTTCCTCGGCCTCACCGTCGGCGTCATCGTGCACGGGCTGGACGACGCCGAGCGCAAGGAAGCCTATGCGCGCGACATCACCTACGGCACCAACAACGAATACGGCTTCGACTATCTGCGCGACAACATGAAGTACCGGCTCGAGGACATGGTCCAGCGCGGCCACTTCTACGCCATCGTCGACGAAGTCGACTCGATCCTGATCGACGAGGCGCGCACGCCGCTGATCATCTCCGGCCCGCTCGACGACCGTTCGGAATTCTACAACACCATCGACACCTTCTTTCCCCAGCTCGACAAGACCGACTACGACGTCGACGAGAAGCAGCGCACGGTGACGCTGACCGAAGCCGGCATGGAGAAGATCGAGACGCTGCTGCGCGACGCCGGCCAGCTCAAGGGCGAGTCGCTGTATGACGTCGAGAACGTCTCGGTGGTCCACCACATCAACCAGGCGCTGCGCGCGCACACGCTGTTCACGCGCGACAAGGATTACATCGTCCGCGACGGCGACGTCATCATCATCGACGAGTTCACCGGCCGCATGATGCCGGGCCGGCGCTATTCCGAAGGCCTGCACCAGGCGCTGGAAGCCAAAGAGCATCAGCCGGTGCAGCCGGAAAACCAGACGCTGGCCTCGATCACGTTCCAGAACTATTTCCGGATGTACGAGAAGCTCGCCGGCATGACCGGCACGGCGGCGACCGAGGCCGACGAACTGTTCGACATCTACAAGCTCGAGGTCGTGGAAATCCCGACCAACGTGGCGGTGGCCCGGCTCGACGAGGACGACGAGGTCTATCGCACCCAGACCGAGAAATACGCCGCGATCCTGGTCGAGGTCGAGCGCGCCAATGCGCGGCTGCAGCCGGTGCTGGTCGGCACCGCCTCGATCGAGAAGTCCGAGGTGCTGGCCGAATATCTGAAAAAGCACGGCTACAAGCAGATCGATTTCGGCAACGAAAACGCGATGGAAAAGCTTTACGCCGCGGCGCGTGCCGGCAAACCCGCAAAACTGTTCGCGGTGTTGAACGCGCGCTTCCACGAACAGGAAGCCTATATCGTGGCGGAAGCCGGCGTGCCCGGCGCGATCACGATCGCGACCAACATGGCCGGCCGCGGCACCGACATCAAGCTCGGCGGTTCGCTGGAAATGCGCATCCAGCACGAGACTGCGGGGATTACCGACGAGGCCGAGAAGGCCGCCAAGATCGAGCGCATCAAGGCCGACGTCGAACGTTTTCGCGAGCTCGTGCTGAAGGCCGAAGAGACCG
The DNA here is from genome assembly GCA_035602495.1 of Bradyrhizobium sp. Taxonomy (GTDB): domain Bacteria; phylum Pseudomonadota; class Alphaproteobacteria; order Rhizobiales; family Xanthobacteraceae; genus Bradyrhizobium. The sequence goes on along the minus strand of DATNMT010000141.1, from coordinate 1,330 downwards.
TCGAGATCGAGCCCGCCAAGGGATCGAAGCCCGCCAGGACGGTGACAAAACCGGGCGGGCTCTACATCATCGGCTCCGAACGCCACGAATCCCGCCGCATCGACAACCAGCTGCGCGGCCGCTCCGGCCGCCAGGGCGATCCCGGCCGTTCGAAATTCTTCCTGTCGCTGGAAGACGACCTGATGCGGATTTTCGGATCCGACCGGCTCGACACCATGCTGACCCGGCTCGGGCTGAAAGAGGGCGAGGCCATCATCCATCCCTGGATCAACAAGGCGCTGGAGAAGGCGCAGCAGAAGGTCGAGGCCCGCAACTTCGACATCCGCAAGAACTTGCTGAAGTTCGACAACGTCCAGAACGATCAGCGCAAGGTGATCTTCGACCAGCGCATCGACCTGATGAAGGACGAGAGCGTCGCCGAGACGGTGGCCGACATGCGCCGTGCCTTCGTCGAGGACGTCGTCACCAAGCATGTGCCCGAGCACGCCTATGCCGAGCAGTGGGACGTCGCAGGACTGAAGGAAGAACTGAAGCGCGTGCTCGACGTCGAGCTGCCGGTCGACCAATGGGCCAAGGAAGAGGGCATCGCCGACGAGGAACTGCTGACGCGCATCGAGACCCGCGTCGACGAGCACATGGCGGCCAAGGTGGCGCAGTGGGGTCCCGACGTGATGCGTTACGTCGAGAAGACCATCCTGCTGCAGACGCTCGATCATCTCTGGCGCGAGCATCTGATCATGCTCGATCATCTGCGTCAGGTGATCGGCTTGCGCGGCTACGGCCAGCGCGATCCGCTGCAGGAGTACAAGTCGGAAGCCTTCAGCCTGTTCGAGGCGATGATCGCGCATTTGCGCGAGGCGGTGACGGCGCAGTTGATGCGCGTCGAGATCGTGCCGCCGGAAGAGCAGCAGCCGGCCTTGCCGCAGATGGAAGCGCATAAATTCGATCCCAATACCGGCGAGGACGAGCTGGCGTTCGCCAATGCTTCGCTGGTGCCCGCCGCCACCGCCAACCGCGATCCCAAAAATCCGGCGAGTTGGGGCAAGGTCGGCCGCAACGAGGATTGTCCCTGCGGCTCCGGCAAAAAGTACAAGCACTGCCACGGCAAGTATGCGTGAGCGCAGATGCTTCCGTAGGGTGGGCAAAGCCAACGGGTCGCGCGAATGCGCGCCCGATGACAGGCTCAGCGTGCCCACCAAAAAAGTTTGATATTGTAGTTGGAAGAGCGGTGGGCACGGCGAAGAGCGCCTTTGCCCACCCTACGATTTCGCGCCTGTGTTGGCTTACTTCACCGCCGAGAAGCGGCTCTCGAACGAGTTCGCCTGCACGA